>JAURNJ010000135.1 GCA_030830245.1 Novosphingobium sp.
AGCGTTTCCAGCTCGGTGCCATCCTCGCCCGCAATGGCGAACATCAGCCGCCCGTCTGCAACTGAAAGGCTCAAGTGGTAAGGACCTTCGAAGCCCGCCTCGAAACTGCGCAGCGGCTTGAAGGCATTTTCCTCCTTCAGGTCGAATATGGCGATGCGCCGTTCCTGCTCGATATCGGCGTTGCGCCACAGGATCGTCGCTTCGTCCAGTTCGATATGGCTGATGCGCGGGTCGGACATGATCGCGCGCCTTTACGCAATTGCAGCATAACTCGGCAAGCGTTTCGAATCCTTCCACAAGCTGTGGATGAAAAGAGCCGCGATTGCCGCTTGCCCGTCAAGCGGCCAGAGAGCATCGTAGCCTGCATATGACATCCGAAACCCTCCTGCTTCGACCCGAAGAAACCGCAACCCGCGCGCTACCCGCCAACGTCGAGGCGGAAGCCGCCTTTTTGGGCGCGGTACTGATCGACAACCGCGTGATCGAGGAATTGCCGACGCAGCTTGCGCCTTCGCATTTCTTCGAACCCGTCCACGCGCGCATCTATGATCGCATCCTGCAGCTGCTCGACCGCAAGGCGGTGGTGACGCCGGTGACGCTGAAGCCCTATTTCGAATCGGACGAATCGCTGAAGGAGCTGGGCGGCCCAGCCTATCTCGCGCGGCTGACCGCCGACGGCCAAGGGCTGCTGGCGCCGCGCGTGCTCGCCGAACAGATCTACGACCTCGCGCTGCTGCGCGAGCTGGTCACGGTCGGCCGCAACCTCGTCGAAGGGGCGATGGACACCTCCGAAGCGGTCGAACCGCTCGAACAGATCGAGCAGGCCGAACAGGCGCTTTACCAGGTAGCCGAAGGCGCCGGATCGCAGAGCGAGGCACAAAGCTTCGCCACCGCTACGCGCACCGCGATCACCGCGATCGAGCGCGCCTTCAATTCTGGCGGCCACATCGCCGGCAAGACCACGGGCCTGTCCAGCCTCAACGAGAAGATCGGCGGGTTGCACGATTCCGACCTCATCATCCTCGCCGGCAGGCCCGGCATGGGCAAGACTTCGCTCGCGACCAACATCGCCTTCAACGCTGCCGACCGCTTCCGCCGCGACATCGACGACGGCATCGCGCCCGAGGAATCGGTGGGTGCGAGCGTGGCCTTCTTCAGCCTCGAAATGAGCGCTGACCAGCTCGCCACCCGCATCCTTGCGGAGCAATCGAAGATCAGCTCCGAAGCGCTGCGCATGGGCAAGATCAGCCGCGAGGATTTCCAGCAGCTGTCCTTCGCCAGCCAGCGCCTCGCCGAACTGCCGCTCTATATCGACGATACGCCCGCGCTTTCCATCGCGGCGCTGCGCACGCGAGCCCGGCGATTGAAACGCCGCCACGACATCGGGTTGATCGTCGTCGACTACCTCCAGCTGCTGCAGGGCACCAACCGGAGCGGCAACGACAACCGGGTCAACGAAATCTCGGAAATCAGCCGGGGGCTGAAGACGCTGGCCAAGGAGCTGGGCGTGCCGGTCATCGCCCTGTCGCAGCTCAGCCGCGCGGTCGAACAGCGCGACGACAAGCGCCCGATGCTCTCCGACCTCAGGGAATCGGGCTCGATCGAGCAGGACGCCGACATGGTCTGGTTCGTCTATCGCGAGGATTACTACATCAAGGCGACCGAGCCGAAATATCCGTCCGACAACGATCAGCCCGAGGTCCAGGCCAAGTGGGACACCTGGCGGGAGAAGATGGAGCAGGTCACAGGCCTTTCCGAACTGATCATCGCCAAGCAGCGCCACGGCGCCACCGGCAAGGTCCGTCTGCGCTTCGAGGCGCGGATCACCCGCTTCTCCGATCTCGACGAGACCTACAGCCAGCACGATTATGAATGATCTCCGGGCTTGCCGCGTCTGCGGCGGGCTCAGCGCCCAGGGCGCTTGAACGGGCCGAAAGGATGCAAGCCATGAAACTCACCGGAGGATGCTATTGCGGAGGCATCCGCTACAAGGTGGATGGCGAAGCGACGATGCGCGCGCAGTGCCACTGCCGCGAATGCCAGTACATCACCGGCGGCGGACCGAATTATTTCATGATGCTGCCGCTCGAAAGCCTGGAATTCACGCAAGGCGAACCTTCCACCTTCACCCGCGATGATATCGAGAACCCGGTCACGCGGTTGTTCTGCCCCCGCTGCGGCACCGCGCTCGGCACGCGAGTTCCTGGACGCCCCCTGGTGGTGGTAAAAGTCGGCACGCTTGACGACCCTTCGGCCTGCGGAGGCCCGGACATGGCGATATTCACTTGTGACAAGCAGCCCTTCCACATGGTGCCCGACGGAATTCCCGTGTTCGAAAGGATGCCGGGATAACGGTTATCGGATATTACGCAGTTCAACCCCGCCAGGCCGCCGATTTCCAAAAGATGCGCAAGCCCGACGGCCGCCTGCCGTGGTAAATTTCTGTTAACCACGTTCTGCCATAGCTGACCGGACGTCGCTGCAATTTCTCGCGCGGCGGCGCGCTGGGGAATTGTGGTGAAAGCAACGGGTTCAGGACTGCTTGGCAACGCGCTGACCGTGCCGCGGCCCTTCATGACGCCTGTGCGACAGTTTTCAAGGGCGTTGGGACTTTGGAAAGGATCGATCGACGATCCTGTCGCCT
>JAURNJ010000136.1 GCA_030830245.1 Novosphingobium sp.
CGGCGATTCGCGGCAGTCCGTGCGCGTGCTGGGCAACGCCAAGAACGCTTACGAGCTTTCGCAGACCGACATTCCTCTCGGCGGCGGCCGCACCGCCAAACTGGCAGATATCGCCCGGGTGGCGGATTCCTATGGCGAGGTAACCTCGATCGCCAAGACCGACGGAAGGCCCGTCATCACCTTCTCGATCGCGCGTGCGCGAGGTGCCTCCGACGTCACCGTCCATGACGAAACCATCAAGGTACTCAGGGACATCGAAAAGGAATATCCGGGCCTAAAGTTCCAGCAGAACTTCACCATGGTCGATTACACCAAGGCCCAGTACGAAACCTCGATGGCGGCGATGGTCGAAGGCGCGATCCTGGCAGTCATCGTCGTGTTCTTCTTCCTGCGGGACTGGCGGGCGACCATCGTGTCGGCGCTTGCCATTCCGCTATCCGCGATTCCGACATTCTGGTTCATGGACATGATGGGCTTCTCGCTCAACATGCAGTCGCTGCTGGCGCTGGGCCTTGTCGCGGGTGTGCTTGTGGACGACGCGATCGTCGAGATAGAGAACATCGTCAGACACATGCGAATGGGCAAGACCGCCTACCAGGCCTCGATCGACGCGGCCGACGAGATCGGCCTGGCGGTTGTCGCGACGACATTCTCGATTGTCGCGGTTTTCCTGCCCGTGGGCCTGATGCCCGGCGTGTCCGGCGAACTGTTCCGGGCATTCGGGCTTACCGTCGTTGTCGCGGTGCTGATGAGCCTTGCCGTGGCCCGGATGATTTCGCCGATGGTAGCCGCTTATTTCCTGCATGCGCAGGGCGTGGCCGAACATGCCAGCGGGCCCTGGATGGACCGCTACATGCGCATCCTCAATTGGTCGCTCGACACATCCGAAGCCGAATCGCATCGCGATAGGCACCGCCGCGTCGATGGTACGGTGCCGGCAATGGAGAGGGTCAGGGCGCGACTGCGCGACCATCGCATGTGGATGATCGGCCTTGGCGGAGCGGCGCTGGCCCTGACCGGGGCGATCGCCAGTTCGCTGCCGATGGAATTTTTCCCCACGCAGGACAACGATTTCTCTGCGGTCCGGGTGGAGATGGTGCCGGGCACGACACTGAAGCAGACCGAGGCCGTGATCGACGAAGTCAGGGCGATCACCAAGGATCACCCGGATGTATCGGGCATGTTCCAGCGCGCCTTCGAGGGCGGTGGCTTCTCGATGATCAGCTTCAAGTCCGACCGGGCTATGACCAGCCAGGAAATCGAAAACGAGATCACCCCCAAGTTCCAGGCCATACCCGACGCCCGCGTGACCTTCATGGACCCTGGCCGGGGGCAGGGTTTCGGTACGGGCAGGCCGATCACGATCATGCTTACCGGCAACAATTCGCAGATACTTCATGACACAGCAGCCAAGCTGGTGGAGGACATGAAGGGGCTTGAAGAGATCGTCGCTCCGCGGATCAGCGCAGACATGCGCCGCCCGGAATTCGTCATCGAGCCACAGCTCGACCTCGCCGCAGAACTGGGCGTTACGACAGCGGCGCTCAGCCAGGCGATCCGGATCGCGACGATTGGCGAAATCGACCAGAACGCAGCGAAGTTTTCGCTCACCGAACGGCAGGTTCCGATACGTGTCCGCCTTTCGGAGGCAGCGCGCCGTAACCTCGACAATATCCGCAACCTGCCCGTGCCAACGCAAGCTGGCGGTTCGGTTCCGCTCTGGCGCGTTGCCACCATCAAGCTCGGCTCGGGCCCGACGTCGATCCAGCGCTACAACCAGGAGCGCCGTATCCTGATCGGTGCCGACCTTGCGCCCGGCGTGGTGCAGAGCGACGCCACGACCGCGATCAACGAATTGCCGCTGATGAAGGACCTGCCCCAGGGCGTAAGCAACAAGCCGTTCGGTAGTGACGAATGGCAAAAGGAAATGATCGACAATTTCATGATCGCGGTTCCGGCCGGGATCCTGCTGGTCTTTGCCGTGCTGGTGCTGCTTTATCACCGCATCGTTTCGCCGCTGGTCAACATGGCGTCGCTATTGCTAGCGCCGCTGGGCGGACTGATTGCCCTGGCGGCGACCGGCCAGGCTTTGTCTATGCCGGTGTTTATCGGCGTGCTGATGCTGCTTGGCATCGTCGGCAAGAATTCGATCCTGCTCATAGATTTCGCGCTTGAGGAAATGATGCAGGGCGTCAGCAAGTTCGAGGCTATCGTGGAGGCGGGTCACAAGCGCGCCCAGCCGATCGTCATGACCACTGTCGCCATGACCGCGGGCATGATACCCACCGCGCTCGCCGGCACGTTCCTCGGCGGGGATGGTGCCTGGCGTGCGCCGATGGGCACGATGGTGATCGGCGGCTTGCTCGTCTCGACCCTGCTGACGCTGGTGATTGTTCCGGCGGCCTTCAGCCTTGCTGACGGCTTCGAGAAGCGTATCGGACCCAAGCTGCGCCGTTCGATCCTGACCTTCGAGCCAGAGCATGCCCATGCCGACCGCAACCGCCGGATCGGGGACCGGGACGGCCTCCCCGCCGAATAGCCGGAGATCATCGCTTGCCGCCTGACCGGCAGACTGCACTAGAAATACCCGCCGAGAAGGCGCGGCGCATGCGGCTGACCGCGACTCTGATGCTGGTGGCGATGGCGGGCGCTTTCCTTGCGCTGCGCCCCTACGAGGGTGCGCATCCC
>JAURNJ010000137.1 GCA_030830245.1 Novosphingobium sp.
CCGAAAACGCCCAGCCCGCCATCATGGCCGCGTCCATCGCGGTGGTGCGGGTGATGGAAAAGGAATTCGGCCTCGACATCGCCCGCCACGCCAAGCTGGTGGCGGGTCATTCGCTGGGCGAGTATTCCGCGCTCTACGCCGCGGGCGCGTTTTCACTGGCTGACACTGCTCGCCTGCTCAAGACGCGCGGCCAGGCCATGCAGGCAGCCGTCCCAGTGGGCGAGGGTGCGATGGCGGCCCTGCTGGGCGCGACCATCGAGACTGCCTCGGCGCTGGCCGATTCGGCGGCAGAAGGTCAGGTCTGCACTGTCGCCAATGATAATGACAGCTCGCAGGTCGTCATTTCCGGTCATGCTGCCGCGATCGAGCGGGCGATCGGCATGGTCAAGGAGCACGGAATCAAGCGCGGCGTGCCGCTGCCTGTCTCGGCGCCGTTCCATTGCTCGCTGATGGGTCCCGCTGCCGATGCCATGGCTGAGGCGCTGGAGAAAACGCCACCCAGCACCCTGCGCGTGCCGCTGTTCGCCAATGTTACCGCAGCAATGGTGAGCGACCCGGACGAGGTGCGCCGGCTGCTGATCGAGCAGGTAACCGGACGAGTGCGCTGGCGCGAAAGCGCCATTGCCATGGCCGAGGCGGGCGTCACCCATTTCATCGAACTGGGCGGCAAGGTGGTCGCGCCGATGATCAAGCGCAGCGCGGGCGACGTCGAAACCACGAGTGTGGTATCGATGGAAGACATCGAAGCCCTCATCAAGGAACTGTAAGGCCATGGAACCGCGTATGTTCGACCTCACTGGCATGAATGCCCTCGTCACTGGCGCAAGTGGCGGCATCGGCTCGGCCATTGCCCGCGCTCTTGCCGCGCAGGGTGCCCGGCTCGCGGTCTCCGGCTCGAATGCGGAAAAGCTGCGCGTATTTCGCGACGAGCTGGACGAGCACACCCCGCAACACGTGCAACAGGTCGATCATGTCGCGATCGCCTGCGACCTTTCGAAGCCCGAGGAGGTCGAGAAGCTGGTTCCCGCCGTGGTCGATACGCTGGGCGGGATCGACATCCTGATCAACAACGCAGGCGTCACGCGGGACAATCTCGCCATGCGGATGAAGGATGAGGAGTGGGACGCGGTGATCCGTATCAACCTCGAAGCCGCATTCCGCCTGATGCGTGCGGCGACCAAGCCGATGATGAAGGCGCGCTTCGGAAGGATCATAACCATTACCTCGGTCGTCGGCGCGACCGGCAATCCGGGCCAGATGAACTACGCTGCCGCCAAGGGCGGGCTTACCGCCATGTCCAAGAGCCTGGCGCAGGAGATCGCAAGTCGCGGGATCACGGTTAACTGCATTGCCCCCGGCTTTATCCGCACGGCGATGACGGACGTGCTGCCCGATGATCAGAAGGCCGCGCTCAATGCCCAGATTCCCATGGGCAGGATGGGCGAGGGTGAGGACATCGGGGCGGCGGCTGTCTATCTTGCCAGCCGCGAAGCGGGATACGTCACGGGGCAAACCCTGCACGTCAACGGCGGCATGGCGATGATGTCCTGAGGGTTTCTTGCGAAATTCGCGGATAGCGAATTTCGATGGCGGTGCCAGCCCACTCCCCCACCCGGCCACCCAACGAGATGGTATGCTTCGGGTGGCCGGGTGGTGGAGCGGGCCAGTGCCGAGCGATCCGAACCGCCAAAGGCGGGACTCGGATCGGATATTGAGCGTCGAATCGGACGAATTATCCCCAGAATCCGCCTTGGCGGGCGACTCGCGCCTTGTCGCACACCGGTCCGGCGCTAGAGAGGATGGTCCGTGCTTTCGCCGGGGAGCGATTCCAGTCCGGAAAGGGGGACGAAGAGAGCGTCATGAAGGCAACAATCGAGCGCGCGACCCTGCTGCGGTGCCTCTCTCACGTGCAGTCGGTGGTTGAACGCCGCAACACGATCCCGATCCTCTCGAACGTGCTGATCGAGGCGGCTAGCGATGGTTCGCTGCGGATCATGGCGACCGATCTCGACCTGCAGGTAGTTGAGCGGCTCAGTGCGGTTTCGGTCGAGACCGCAGGCGCCATCACCGTTTCGGCGCACCTCCTGTTCGATATTGCGCGCAAGCTGCCCGAAGGCAGCCAGGTCAGCCTGGATGCGGCGGAAAACCGCATGGTCATCAACGCCGGGCGCGCCCGTTTCACCCTGCCGACGCTGCCGCGAGACGATTTTCCCGTCATCGTGGAAGGTGAACTGCCGACCAGTTTCGAGATACCGGCAGAGACCCTAGCTCAGCTGATAGACCGCACGCGCTTTGCCATTTCGACCGAGGAAACCCGGTATTACCTCAACGGCATCTTCCTGCATGTCAGCGACGATGAGCTGAAGGCGGCGGCGACCGATGGCCACCGCCTTGCGCGCTACACCATCGCGCGTCCCGAAGGGGCCGATGGCATGCCGGATGTGATCGTGCCTCGCAAATGCGTTGCCGAGCTGCGCAAGCTGCTGGAAGAAGCGCTCGACAAGAATGTCGAGGTCGATCTTTCGGCATCGAAGATCCGCTTTACCCTTGGCGGCGAGAACGACGTTGTGCTGACCAGCAAGCTGATCGACGGCACATTTCCCGATTACACGCGCGTCATCCCGACCGGCAACGACAAGCTGCTTCGGGTCGATCCCAAAAGCTTCTTCGAAGGTGTGGATCGCGTGGCGACCATCGCCACGGAAAAGACCCGTGCGGTCAAAATGGCGGTCGAGCACGACAAGGTTACCCTCTCGGTCACGTCGCCGGACAATGGCAATGCCGCTGAGGAACTGCCCGCCGAATACGGATCGGAAGGCCTCGAGATTGGCTTCAATGCCAATTACCTGAAGGACATTCTGGGCCAGATCGACGGCGACACGGTGGAAATCCACTTGGCCGATGCAGGCGCGCCGACGCTGATCAGGCAGGACGAGAAGAGCCCCTCGCTCTACGTCCTCATGCCGATGCGGGTGTGACCACTTCGACCGAATGCCTGACGGTCCATGTCGAGGACCGCGTCGCCTGGGTGACGATCCTGCACCCGCCGATGAACCTGCTCGATCTGGCGATGATCGGCGCCCTGGCGCGCACGACGTTTGAACTGGGTGAAGACCCGGATATCGGCGCGATCGTGTTCCAGAGCGGCGACCCGGAATTCTTCATCGCCCATGCCGACATAAACCTTGTGCTTGGCCCATCCGCCGGGCGTTCGGGGCCATCGCCGTTCCAGCATGCGCTCAGCGAGCTTCGCGCCATGCCAAAGCCCACGATTGGCAAGCTCAACGGCATCGCGCGAGGCGGGGGGCTGGAGTTTCTGGCCGCGCTCGACATGCGCTTCTGTTCGCTGGAGAACACCCGCCTGTCGCAGCCGGAAGTGCCGCTTGGCATCATCCCGGCAGGCGGCGGATCGAGCCGCTGGCCTCGCCTGATCGGCTACCCTCGTGCAGTCGAACTCCTGTTGTCAGCCAAGGACATAGACGGCGCGACGGCGGAGAAATACGGCATGGTCAACCGTGCCATGCCAGCTGCGGAGCTGGACGCCTTCGTCGACGATCTGGCTCGCAGGATTGCCAGCTTCCCGCCGCATGCAGTGGGGCTGACCAAGCGTGTCGCGTGGCAGGAAGGCAGGCTCGACGAGGCGCTGGAAGTTGAAGCCGACGCCTATGCGCAGGCTGCGCGCGACCCGGCTGCGATCGCGGTGATGCGTCAGTACATGGCGATGGGAGGCCAGTCACGCGAGCACGAGACTGGCCCCGATCCTTTTGCAGGGCTTGGCAACGGAGCCGATTAGGCCCTCGCGGCCTGGGTCAGAAAATTCTAACCCCTGCCAGTCGCCGTCAGCATGTCTTCCATGGTGACGAATTTCTCGCGCGGAGCGTCCGAGCGGGCCCGGGCGACCTCTGCTTTGTCGATTTCCTGCCAGTGGTGGAACTCGACGAAATCGATGCCGCGTTCGGCGGCGAGCGCCGAGAAGCCCTCGAAACCAGCCTTGCCTGCGCCATCGCCGATGTCCTCGGCTACCTTTTCGACGATCGCGAACCCGTCCGGCCGGTTGGTGCCGATTGTCCCGCTCGGGCCGCGGCGGGCCCAGCCGACGCAATAGAGCCCGTCGCTGATCCGTCCCTCGACATTCTGGAAAATGCCGCCCTTCTCGTCGAAGGGCACGCCCTCGATCGGGGAGGTCTGATAGCCGATGCAGACCACGACGATGTCGGCAGGAACGCTGTAGGTTTCGCCAGTGCCGATCGCGCGGCCACCTTCGAGCTTTGTCCGTTCGACCTCGACTGCTTCGACCTTGCCGTTGCCGAGAAAGGCCTTGGGCGAAGCGAAGAAATCGAACTCTACCTTGACCGGCTTGGCCGCGCGCTCGTCTGCCGTCAGTGCCCCGAATCCGCGCAGCAGGGTGACCGACTTGCGCTGGCCCGGATCAAGCGCCTCGTCGGCTTCGGCAGGCGGCAGGTCCTGGGGATCGAGCAGGGGGACCGCGCGTTCCAGATGCCCGAGTTCGCCCAGCTCCTTGGGTGTCATCGCAATTTCGTGCGGCCCGCGCCGGATGACGAAGGTGATGTGTTCGACTCCCGAGCCTTGCAGATTGTCAAGCGCATGGTTGACGATGTCGCTGCCGGCAAATTCGCCACGGGTCTTGGCCATGATCCTCGCAACGTCGAGCGCGACATTGCCTGCGCCGACAACCACGGCGGACTTGCCGGAAAGATCCGGATCGAGGTTCGCGTAATCGGGGTGGCCATTGTACCAGCCAACAAATGCGGCGCTGCCGTAAACGTTGCCCAGATCCTCCCCAGGCAAACCCAATTGGCGGTCATTTGGCGCGCCTGTGGCGAAGATCACCGCGTCATACAGACCGCGCAATTCCTCCACCGAAACGTCACGACCGACCATGACATTGCCGATGAAGCGCACATTGTCGCTCAGCGAGGTGGCTTCATAGCGGCGTGAAACGCCTTTTATTGATTGGTGGTCGGGCGCGACGCCCGTGCGGATCAGCCCGTATGGCACTGGAAGAAAATCGTAAATGTCGATCCCTACGGCATCGCCCCACTGCTTCAGCGCAGCCTCTGCCGTGTAATATCCCGCCGGGCCGGACCCAACGATTGCAATCTGCCTCACGCGACTTCTCTCCCTTGCTTCCGCGATGCTCTAGCCGGGAAAGGCAAGCACGGGCAACAGCCTGCAAGCAAGTGAAATTGCATTCGGTGAGCATCATCTGCCCGAACGGGCCGCCTGGTGGAGGAAATTATCCGTCCGGAAGCGACATACTTAACGGAATTTCAAGCGAAACCGGGGCAAATCAGGATTCATGAATGTAAACCGTCTCCGCGCCGCGACGGAAGGGTCGCCTCCCCGTGGGGAAGGGGAAACTGTGCGCGATGCACAGCCATCCGTCGCAGAGGAGCCGAAAACGCGCTCGGGTACTGAGCGAAGGGACGGCAGCAGGGACAGGCATGACCGGACCTTTGCGGGCGATGGCCGCTTTGGCGATGCAGGCGACGAAAACGTCTATTCGATGGTCGGACCCGATTTCGTTTACACCGCGCCGATCCTCGCGGGCACGATTCTGTTCACCTGCTGGTTTCGGGACTGCTCGACCTGTCCATTGTGATTGCTGCGTTCTCACGTTTGGCGCTGGCCTACGAACGGAAATACGCCGACAATCTGGTCAAGCGTCTTGCCATTCTATATTCCGTAGTTGGCGCTCCCATGTTCCTGTTTGGCCTGGCTTTTTCGATGTGGTCGCAGGGCTGGACCATGCAGGAGGCTCTGGTCGCTGGCTGCGCCTGCCTGATTGCAAACGTGGTGGCGATAACCGCACTTCATGGGCGGTTGCCGGGCATGGCGGTGGCAATGACCGGAATGACCGCCGGCGGGATACTCGTCCCCGCGCCTGATGCGTGCGGCGTGCTTCTTGGCTCTTCCGCTATAGGTGTTGGTGTGCTTGCCAACCGTTATATGAAGCGGGTGGCGGTCGCGGGCGCTATCATTTCTATGCCGACGACCTGCACGCAGAAGCGGACGAACGCCGACAGCTCGAGCAAGATTTGCCCGATGCGATGAGTAACGGTGATCTCGAACTGCACTATCAGCCGGTTGTCTCCACCCGGACCGAGCAGATCACCGGGTTCGAAGCGCTATTGCGGTGGAAACATCCGCAGCAGGGCTATCTCTCTCCAGCACGCTTCATTCCGGTTGCCGAAGAAGCCGGGCTGGTGACGCAGATCGGCGAATGGGCCCTGCGCGCCGCCTGCGACCAGCTTTTCCGCTGGCCTGAAAGTGTGCGCATCGCCGTCAACGTTTCTCCGCTGCAATTCGCAAATCCGACGCTTCCGGCGATCATCACCAGCGCGATTGCGAATGCCCAGATAGATCCCACCCGGCTTGAGCTGGAAATTACCGAGAGCGTCTTCCTGAACGACGATGACTCGACCGAAGCGATGTTCACCTCGCTCAAGGCAATCGGTGTCCGCCTTTCGCTGGACGACTTCGGAACAGGCTATTCTTCGCTCGGCTATCTGAAGAAGGCGCCCTTCGACAAGATCAAGATCGACCAGTCCTTCGTGCGCGGCGCCACCCTGCCAGGCAGCCGAAATGGCGCGATCATTTCCTCGATTGTCAGCCTTGCCGAAGCGCTGAACATGAAAACGACCGCCGAAGGCGTCGAGACGCTGGACGAGCTCGATCTCATCCGCACGCTGGGATGCAGCCATATCCAGGGCTACATCTATGAAAAGGCGCTCCCTGCGAAACAGGCAGACGAAAAGCTTGCGAGCGGCCTGACAGCGGTTGCGAGAGGACTGAAATCCGCGCGCGCTCCGCGCCAGACCATGCTGCGCAAGGTGCAGCTGACGCATGGACCGAACCGCTATGAGTGCACGATCCGCAACATCTCGGTCAGC
>JAURNJ010000138.1 GCA_030830245.1 Novosphingobium sp.
CGAGGCCGAGATCGCCATCGTCATCGGCAAGCGGGCGAGAAAGGTCTCGCCCGAACAGGCAATGAATCACGTCTTCGGCTATACCTGCTGCATCGACGTTACCGCGGGCGAGATGGCCGACATGCTCGCCTATCAGCAATCGCAGCTTTTCCTCGACGGCAAGATCTTCGACACCTTCGCACCGCTCGGTCCATGCATCGTGACCGATCTCGATACATCGGACCTGCGCATTCAATTCCGCGTCAACGGCGAGACGCGGCAGGACCATTCAACCTCTGACAAGCTGTTCGAATATGACAGGCTGGTCTCCATGATTTCCCACGTGCTCACGCTCGAACCCGGCGACGTCATCACCACGGGCTCGATTCCGGGCGTTGCTCCGATGCAGCCGGGCGACGTGGTCGAGCTGGAAATCGAGGGGATCGGCATTTTGCGCAACCGCGCCGTCGCGGGCTGAGCTAACCTGCGGCCGCGAGTTCCTCGATCCGGCGCTGCTTCAGGACGATGCGCTGGATCTTGCCACTCGGGGTCTTGGGCATCTCATCGACGAAATGCACCGTGCGTGGATAGGCGTGCGCGGCATAGCGCGACTTGACCCATTGCTGCAGTTCGCTCGCTAGTTCGGGGGAGGCACTCGCGCCATTGCGCAAGACGACATAGGCTTCCATCACTTCGCCCCTGATCGCGTCGGGAACGGCAATCGCCGCGCTTTCAACCACGTCCGGATGGGCCGAAATCACTGATTCGACCTCGAAGGGACCGATCCGGTAGCCCGCCATCATGATGATATCGTCGTCGCGCGAGGAGAAGAACACATAGCCCTCCCCGTCCATACTGCCGACATCGCCGGTGTAGTACCACCTGCAATCGGGCGAGAACTTCTCGGCACTCTTTGCCGCCTGTCCGTGATAACCGGTGAAGTAGGCGAAGGGGCTTTGAGGCAGGTCGATCGCCACGCGCCCGACTTCACCCGGCGGCGCAAGCTCGTCACAATCTTCGCGAAGCACCGCAGGATGCCAACCTGGCATGGCGTGGCCCATCGATCCGACCTTGATCGGGCGGCGCAGCGCAGGGTGATGATGGTTGTTGATGAACATGCCCATCTCGGTCTGGCCGTAATGGTCGTGCACCAGCAGGCCGAACGTCGCTTCGGCCCACTGGTTGATATCCGGCGTAAGTGGCTCGCCGGCGCTGGAAAGGGCCCGCAGGGCAAGCCCTTCAGGAACCGGCAAGCCGGATGAAGCCAGCGAGCGATAAACGGTAGGTGCTGCAGCGAAATTGGTAACGCCAAGACGCGCAAGCGTATCGAAGGTGCGCGCTGCATCGAACCCGCCTTCGGTCATCACGCTTGGCGTGCCGGTGGTCAGCGAGGCGATCACCCCGCAATAGAGGCCATAGGCCCAGCCTGGGTCCGCCGCGTTCCAGAATACATCGCCGGGCCGCAGGTCGTAGCCGAATTCGCCATAGGCGCGGAAGGTAGCGAGCGCGCGGACTGGCACGACGACGCCCTTCGGCTCGCCTGTGGTTCCAGACGTGTAGATATGGATAAGCGGATGATCGGGCATGCAACGGGCAGCCTGGACTGCGGGCGCATTGCGAGCCAGCAGCTCGGCAAGCGAGATGGCTCCCTCACTCCCCGGTCCGGTGGTCACGACCTCCCACGCAGCATCCGCAGGGATATGTTCGCCCGCGTGAAGCTTGGGCTCCTGCGCCTCGTCGCACACGACAACTTTCGCGCCGCTGCCGTGCAGGCGAAGGGCAATGGCGGGCGGTGCAAAGGCCGTGAACAGCGGCACATGAACGGCACCAAGCCTCCAGATTGCCACCAGCGTTACGATCAGATCACGGCCCTTGCCCATCAGGGTCGCCACCCTGTCGCCAGCGCCGACACCCAGCGAAGCGAGCGCAGAAGCGCAAGCTTCTGACTGCTCGCGCAGCGCGCCGTGAGTCAGAGTCTCGACCGAACCGTCAGCGGCCACGATCAGATAGGCAGTGCTCTCGGGATCGTGGTCATCGCAAAGCAGATCCGCCGTGCAGACCTCCCTTTCGAAGGGCGCGAGCAGCTGCGCAACCCTCTCACCGATGTCCGTTGTTTCGCTGGCCGCAGCCATGACCGTCCCTCCCCGCCGCCATGCCACAGGTGCATCGCATCTGTTCTTATCGGAAACGGATCATGCCCCGGCAAGCGGGATTGCTTCATATCGCGTGGCTGAAGGAGCCGCTGCAATCAGGCGCTGAACACCACTTTTGCAGTGCCATTTGCCAACCTGCGGTCGTTGTTGTCCTCGGTCCACAGCTCCAGCGCAACTTCCTTGCCCGCTGAGGTGTCCTCGACAGCCGTGATCCGGCCGCGCGCTGTTACAACTGTGTCCTTCAGGTTTGGTTGCTGCCACTGGATCGTGAAATTCCTGATCCGCCCCTTCTCGCCCATCCAGTCACGAATGAGGTTGTGCATGTAGCTCGACTGCAGGTTGCCCATGCCGAAAGCGCCGGGCATGCCGGATTTCTTGCCCGCCTCGTCGTCCATGTGATGGGGCACGAATTCATCCATCACCGCAGCAAAGCGGTTCCAGTTTTCGAGGCCCGTTTCGCGCACGAAAGGCGGCAGTTCGGTTCCGATTTCCAGGTTCATTGTCGTCGATCCTCTTAGAGCCGGATTACCGTGCTGGTGGTGCGCTTCACCATCTCGCCACGCTGGTTGACCCATTCGTCCTTCATCGAACTGAACAGCAGAAGCCCACGCTTGCCTTGCTTTTCAGTGTAATTGTCGAGCCGGTTGGTGGCGGTGATGACGTCCCCTTCCATCATCGGCACGCCGTATTCGACCACGGTGCCGCCATTGAGCACGGTGTTGAGCGGCGGCGGCGTGATGCCAAGCTGGTTTTCAAGGAAGGCTGCGCTCACGTCGGGCCTTTTCGGCTTCTTGCCAGGCGCAGCCCAGGCAAAGGGGTTGAACTCCTCGGGCGCGGTCAGCGGCGCATCCGGCCCGCCCGCACCCACAAAGCGTTCAGGCGGTGTCTCAGGAAAATAGACGGCGATCGCCCACTTGCGGATATCCGAGGCGGAAATCGGATAGGACGTGCGGGTGCCGAGCACCGTTCCGATGGCGGCGCGCATCTCCTCAGAGATATTGGTCACTGTATCGCTGGCTTCGCTCATTGCCCTAATTCCATCCGATTTTCCGGTTGTCGTGGCGGAAACGGTAAATTGGATTAGCTCTTTGTCAACTGGCGAGCAGCCATGCCGTCAAGTGCGGCCTGCCCGCAACAAGCACAATTCGATCACCGGAAATTATGATCCATCGATTGTCGTATCTTCGCGGAAGCCCTAATATTCCACCTACAATTCCGCGTTATTACTCCTATCTTTCGTGTCACCCTCTCCACCAAGGATCGCCCCCCCATGAATGCCCCTGTCGATGTCCTGAAAGGCAACACCTATCGCCTCACGCCCAACGCGATGGAGGCGATCGAGCAATGGCAGGCTGCCAATCCCGATCGCGTTCCCGTGCATAGCCAGCGCTGGGACATGGGCGATCCGGCGCTCTACCATGAGGACCGCTGGCAACCGATCTTTGCCGAAATGCGCGCCAAGGCTCCGCTCAACTGGATCGAGGGGACCCCGAACGGCGACATGTGGAACGTCACCACCCTGAAGAACATCCAGCATATCGAGGCGCTGCCGCTGGTGTTCTCTTCGGACATGAACAACGGCGGTTTCGTCATTTCCGATCCCTACAGCGACGATGCGGTGCAGACTCATGGCCGCAACTTCCTCGGCATGGACCCGCCCGAGCACACCCCTCGCCGTCGCAGCATCGCGCCAGCCTTCACCCCGGCCGAAATGCTTCGCGTCACCAGCCTCGTCCGCGAACGAACCGCCGAAGTGCTGGAGGGCCTGCCAGTGGGCGAGCAATTCGACTGGCATGAGCGGGTATCGGTCGTGCTCACCACCGCCATGCTGGCAACGATCTTCGATTTCCCCTGGGACTATCGCCACTACCTGCCGTTCTGGTCCGACTGGATGAGCGACGGGCGCCTCGCCGACGATCCCGAGCTGAGCAAGATGCGGCTCGATGCGATGATGGAGATGGCGGATTGCTTCCTGAAGCTGTGGGACCAGCGCCGCAACCTGCCCGAGGCGCCCGACCTCCTTTCGCGCATGATCCATTCCGAAGGGATGGGCAATCAGGATCCCATGGAATTCATGTCGAACATGGCGGTGCTGATCGTCGGGGGCAACGACACCACGCGCAACACCATGACCGGCATCGTCGAGGCGCTCGACAAGTTCCCGGAGGAGCGGGCAAAGCTGGATGCAAACCCGTCGCTGGCCGCCAACGCGGTTCAGGAATGCATCCGCTATGTCACGCCGGTGGCGCATATGCGCCGCACCGCGATGCAGGACTACGAACTGGATGGCCAGCTCATCCGCAAGGGTCAGAAGCTGATCCTCTGGTACATTTCGGCCAACCGCGACGAGAGCGTGTTCAAGAATGCGGATCGCCTGATCGTCGATCGCGAAAACGCCCGGCGCCACGTTTCGTTCGGCTATGGCGTACATCGCTGCGTCGGCGCGCGGCTGGCTGAACTGCAACTGCGCGTGCTGATCGAGGAAATGGTCGCGCGCGGCATCCGACCGCGTGTCACCGGCAAGGTGGAGCGGCTCAAGCAGAACTTCATCCACGGCTTCAGCAAGGCCGAAGTGACCATCGAAAAATCGTAAGGCCAGCTTGGCAGCGGCGCCAGATTTGGCTTATCAGGCCGCCGGGAAGGCGACGGGAAAGGAATTGAAATGAACGATCAGTCCAACGTTCTGGAGGGCGTCCCCTATCGCCTGTCGCCCAGCACCCAGGAAGCGCTCGACAAGTGGCTTGGTTCGAACCCTGATGCGCAGACCGTTCATGACCAGCCGTGGGACGTAAGCGACCCGAAGAAATTCGGCGATGAATCAGTTCACGAGATTTTCCGCGAAATGCGCGCCGAGGCGCCGGTCAACAAGGTCACGGGAACGCCTCAGGGCGACTACTGGAACATCACCACGATCAAGAACATCCAGCATGTCGAAGCGCTGCCCATGATTTTCGCCTCGGGCTTCGAAAAGGGCGGCATGGTCATCCAGGATTCGACCGAGGAAGCAAAGCGCGAGGGGCGCGGCAAGACCTTCATTGCGATGGATGCGCCCGAACACGGCAAACGGCGGCGCTCCGTCGCTCCCGCCTTTACCCCTGCCGAAATGGTGCGTCTGAGCGGTCGTGTGCGTGAACGCACCATCGAGGTGCTGGAAAGCTTGCCGCGCGGCGAGCAATTCAACTGGGTGGAAAAGGTATCGATCGAGCTGACCACCGGCATGCTCGCGATCATTTTCGACTTCCCGTGGGAGCACCGCCACGCGCTGACCTTCTGGTCCGACTGGCAGAGCGACCTCAGGCTTGGCTCGACCAAGGAACTGGAAGCCCTGCGCAAGGAAATCACCCTGGAAATGGGTATGTGCATGTACAAGCTTTGGCAGCAGCGGCTCAACGCTCCGCCAGCGCCCGACCTGCTCTCGCGCCTGATCCATTCCGAGGAAATGCCGGAAATGGATCCGATGGAATTTTCGGCAAACATGTCGCTGCTGATCGTCGGTGCCGTGGATACGACACGCAATACGATGTCCGGGATCGCCGAAGGCCTTCACCGCTTCTCGCAGGAGCGCGCCAAGCTGGAAGCCGACCCCTCGCTGATCCCCAATGCCGTGCAGGAATTCATCCGCTTCGTCACGCCGGTGGCGCACATGCGACGGACTGCGCAAGAGGATTACGAACTGGACGGGCAGACGATCAGGAAGGGCGACAAGGTCATCCTGTGGTACAAGTCGGCCAACCGCGACGAGACGGTGTTCGATGAACCTTATGAGCTGAAGGTGGACCGAGAGAACGCTCGCCGTCATGTCGCTTTCGGCTATGGCGTACATCGCTGCATCGGCGCGCGCCTTGCCGAGCTGCAATTGCGCACCCTGATCGAGGAGATGATCCGGCTCGATATTCGACCGCGCGTGACCGGCAAGGTAGAGCGGCTCGAGAACGTCTTCATCAACGGCTTCAGCAAGGTCGAAGTAACCCTCGACTAGGCTGGACAAGGAGGAGCGCCGATGTTCGATCCGGACAGTTTTGCGCAGCTCGTTCTTGCCGATCGCGAAGTTCAGGTGCGCCTTGGAAGGCTCGATGCGCGTGTGCGCTTCGGGCCCGACCAAGGGGCTATGGACCTGATAATCGAGAGCGGCGTTGTAGTCGCCGTTGAACCTGCAAGTAGCGATCCGGTCGATCTGGTGATTTGCGCTCCCGACGCCTTCTGGACAGATAGCCTCGTGCCTCGTCCGGACTATGGCCATGCCTCGCTGACGGCAGGCGGCGCGAAGTTTGAGGGCGATTTCGGGCGGTTCGTCGCGCCATACTTTCCCGCGTGGGAAAAGCTGCTGGTGCTGATGCGCAAGGCAGCCTGCTCGCCCGAGCAACACCCGCCGGTGCCAGACCGACGCGACACCGACGATGCGGTTGGCCGCTATGCCCATGTGCGCCAGGGCGAGCGTGAGGCGCGCATCTACTACGAAACGGCGGGATCGGGCGCGGTGCCGCTGGTCCTCTATCCCACCGCCGGGGCGGACACGCGCCAGTGGCGTCACCTGCTCGCCTACCCGGCCCTGCGCGAACGCTTCACCATGATCGCCGTGGACCCGCCGGGTCATGGCAAGTCGCTGATGCCGCTGGGCGAGCCGTGGTGGGAGCAGGTCTATTCGCCGAACCGCGACGATCTGATGGGGTGGGTCACGGGCCTTGTGGAGAAGCTGGGGCTAGACCGGCCCATCTTCATGGGTTGCTCGGTCGGCGGCCAACTTGCGCTCAGCCTTGCTGCTTACCGACCAGAACCGTTCCGCGCCTTCGTTTCGATGAATGGCTGGCTGCGATCGCCGCCTTCGATGCAGACCTTCGACAACTGGCCCTACCGTGATCCGGGCACGCCGCTCGATTACCTGATGGGCCGCGTGCTTGGCACAACCTCGCCGATCGCACCGGAGGACCGGCGGCAGGAAACCGCCTGGATCTACATGTCGAATGCCAAGGGCGCCTATGCCGGCGACAACGACTATTTCATGAACGCGCACGATCTCGCGAAGGACGGCCACCTGATCAACACGGCGGCAAGGCCGCTGTTCGTGCTGGCGGGCGAGTTTGACCGCACCTCGCTCTCAGAGGAGGACGGTGCGGCGGCGGTTCCGCGTCACGTGAAGGGCGCACAGTATCGCCTGCTGAAGGACCTCGGCCACTTCGCGCCTTCCGACGATCCCGAACTGCTTTGCGAGGCGCTCGTACCCATCATGGACGAGGTTCTGGCTACCTGCGCAGCGTCCGAATCACGCTGATGTTCGATATCCATGCCCCCGATCACATGCAGGTGTGGGTGGAACAGACCGACGCGATCCGCGCCAAGGGCGGCGTCGGCTGGAGCGATGCGAACGGCGGCTACTGGGTCGTCGTCAACTACTCGGATGCTGTCGAAGCGGCGAAGAACTGGCAGGTGTTCTCCGCTCGCCATGATCCCACCGGAGCAGACCCGCGCGCGCGCGGCATCTCGATCCCGCCCTACGAGTTCCCGCTGATCCTTTCGGAGAGCGATCCGCCGCGTCAGCAAAAGCTGCGCCTGCTTGAAATCCCGTTCTTCACCCCTTCGAAGATCAAGGCGCAGGTCCCGGTGGTCCAGGCCAATGTCGACCGCTGCCTTGACGCCATGGTGGGCCGCGCGGAGATCGACCTGTTCCGCGACTATGCCATGCCGCTGGTGTCGCTGACTTCCATGGCGCTGGTCGGCATCGATATCGCGCAGTGGCAGGACTATACGCTCGCCGCGCACCGAGGCGGACCAGGCTCCAGCCTCGACATCTCGCAGGACACCGAGCGGGTCCACGCCATGTTGCTCGACATGGCGCGAGACCGGCGCGCCAATCCGCGCGGCGACATCACCTCGGCGCTGGTGACCGGCGATGTCATGGGCGAGAAACTGCGCGACGAGGAAGTCGTCTCGATGCTCTCGGCGCTGGTGCTCGGCGGCTTTGACACGACATCCTCGCACATCACCAATGCGCTGATATGGCTGAGCGAGAACCGCGCCTGCCATGCCGATCTTGCCAGCGATGACGCACTCGCAGCCAATGCAGTGCACGAGTTCCAGCGAATGTGGCCGCCCTCGCTTGGTGGCGCGCGCAATCTGGTGGCTGATGCCGTGCTTGGCGGCCAGCCGATGAAGGATGGCGATCGGGTTTTCCTGTCATGGGCGGCGGCGAACCGCGACCCGGAGATTTTCCCCGATCCGCACACGGTAAGGCTCGACCGGCCCAACGCGAAGGACAACCTCACCTTCGGAATGGGTGTGCACCGCTGCCTTGGCATGGACCTGGCGCGGCTGATGGGGCGGCTGGCGATCCAGACGCTGCTGCGTCGCCATCCGAACTTCCGCGTCCTGCTCGAGCGCTGCGTGCCCTATCGCTCCAAGGGTCTGGTGGCGGGCTGGTCGGCGGTGCCCACCGTCCTCGGCTAACCCCGCGCAAACCCTGCTATATCGCGCGCGCAATCGCGGCTGATTTCGGGGCAGGCGAGGAAGATCTCGGTTCCATGAACTGTGCCGATCGCCTCGACGCATTGCGCGGGCACCCCGGCTCGGACCAACTTTCGATAGAAGTTTACACCTTCGTCGCGCAGGGGATCGCACTCGTTGACCGAAATCTTGACCTTGGGCAGGCCCTTCAAGTCGTCCTCGGTGGCGAAAGCAGGCCAGGCCAACGGGTCGCCTGCGTTGAAGGCCTCGATCCCGTAGGCGACCGCACCATTGTCGAAATGCAGATCGAGCAGTACCCCGCGATTGGCGACAACCGAGCCTCCGTCTGCATCGCTCCATTCCCCCTTGATATAGGGGCACAGAGCATAGAGCCCGCTGATCCGCCCGATCTCGCCATCGCGCTTCATCGCAAGCCCGGTGGCGAGGGTGAGATTGCCGCCCCCGCTTTCGCCTGCGACAATCACGCGAGTTGCATCGATCCCGAGCGTCCCGGCATTGTCCAGCACCCAGCGAAGACCGGAAAGACAATCGTTGAGGCCACCGGGATAAGGCGCGACTTCGGGCAAGGTGTTCGGCACGGCGGAATTGCGGAACTCTACCATCGCCACCGCGACGCCCTGGCCCGCAATCATGCGGCCCCAGGCAGCATAGTTGAGGTCGTAGGCGCTCATCATCATCATGCCGCCACCGTGGATGTAATAGACGCAGGGCAGCACTTCAGTACCCTTTGGACGGATCACATGCACGCTGATGGTATTGCCATCGAGCACCGATGTCACCTCGTGCCTGGTCATGTCCAGGCCTGCAGATGGTGCTACGGCTTCAAAATCGAGACCGTCGAACAGGGCGGTGAGCATGCTGTTGCCTGCCACTGCCTGCATCGCTGCGATCAAGACTTCGCGGCTTTCCACCTTGGCTCCCGCTCCCGGCGGCATGTCCTTGAACAGCGCCTTGATACGCGGATCGATGCGTGGATCCTCGACGATCTTGTTAGCCATGGTATGTCTCTCTCCCTGCGTGGTAACCCATCCGATAGGGCAAGGATTTGGCGTGTTCCAGACCCTTTGACAGCGAGGATCGCTGGGCTAAGGAAATGGCAGCAAACTGTTTTGCGAACAATCGTTCGCGATAGTGAAAATTAGAAAGGATAGTCGTCGATGGCGGACAGCGGAATGACTCCGATGCCGGAGAGCCTGCGCGAATACAGCCGCCGGGTCTCGATCGTCGGCGTCGGCGAGACTGACTACCGCAAGGACTATCAGGCAGAGCGCCAGCGTCCCGAAGGCTGGCAGCCACCTACGATAGACGACCTGTGCAAACTCGCGTTCGACCGCGCGCTCGCCGATTCCGGCCTTGCCGCCAGCGACATCGATGCGCTTGCCCTGCACTATACGTTCGGCGGCCCCGATCCCGACGAGATGGTGCCACTTCTCGGTATTTCGCCCGAAAAAGCATGGGTCAAC
>JAURNJ010000139.1 GCA_030830245.1 Novosphingobium sp.
GATGCATCGGAAGAAGCGGACAAGTCGGGCATCCCGGTTATCGCCGACGGCGGCCTCAGGACCTCGGGCGATGCGGCCAAGGCGCTGGCCGCGGGCGCTTCGTCGATCATGATCGGCTCGATGCTGGCGGGCACCGAGGAAGCGCCGGGCGAGACTTTCCTTTACCAGGGGCGTGCCTACAAGTCGTATCGCGGCATGGGTTCGGTGGGCGCGATGGCGCGCGGCAGCGCCGACCGCTATTTCCAGCAGGACATCAAGGAAGCGATGAAACTGGTGCCCGAAGGTATCGAAGGCCAGGTGCCGTTCAAGGGGCCGGCCAAGGACGTGATCCACCAGCTGGTCGGCGGCATCAAGGCGGCGATGGGCTATACCGGATCGCACACCATCGAGGATCTCAGGACCAAGGCGCAGTTCATCCGCATCACCAACGCGGGCCTGCGAGAAAGCCATGTCCACGACGTATCGATCACCCGGGAAGCGCCCAACTATCCGACGCGGTAGGAGTTCGCCGTGACGCCCGCTGCCCGCGTTCAGGCGGCGATCGAGATTGTCGATTCTGTAATCGAATCGGCGCGCAGTAGCGGCCCGCCGGCCGACCGCATCGCTGCCGAATGGTTCCGCACGCGCCGGTTTGCAGGCAGTAAGGACCGCAGGGCCGTGCGCGAGCTGGTTTACGGCGCGATCCGCTGCTGTGGTGAGCTTCCCTTGTCAGGACGCGCGGCGATGCTGCGCCTGGCCGAGCTTCAGCCTGAGCTGGCCGCCCTCTTCGACGGTTCGGTCCATGGGCCGGGATCTGTCCGTCCAGACGAGCAGGCCGCGGCCGGAGGACTAGCGCCGCGCTGGCTCGAACAGGCGCTTGCCCAGTCCGGCATTGCAGGTGAGGAAGCAGCAGCCCTGCTGGAACGCGCGCCACTCGATATCCGCGTCAACACGCTCAGGGCTTCGCGCGAATCGCTGGAACTTCTAGTTTCAGGTGAGGTGACACCCGCGCCACAGGGATTGCGCCTTCCCGCCGGAACGCCTGTCGAGCAATGGGATGCCTGGAAACAAGGCTGGATCGAAGTACAAGACGCGGGATCTCAGCTCGCCTGCCTCGCGCTCGATGCTCAACCGGGCGAGACGATTGTCGACTTGTGCGCCGGTGCCGGCGGCAAGACCCTGGCGATCGCCGCCGCGATGGAGGATCGGGGGCGGCTTTTCGCCTGCGATACCGACCGCGGTCGGCTGTCCCGGCTCCCGCCCAGGGCGCAGCGCGCCGGCGTGACCATTGCGGAGACCCTGCTGCTCGATCCTGGACGCGAGCATTCCGCGCTGGCTGAACTTGCGGGATGCGTGGATGCCGTACTGGTCGACGCGCCCTGCTCGGGCAGCGGCACCTGGCGGCGTAATCCGGAAGCGCGCTGGCGGCTGGATGAGCGGCAATTGGCGCGTCACACCGCTTTGCAGGCGCGCCTGCTGGATGTCGCGGCGGGACTCGTGCGCCCCGGCGGCAGGCTGGTCTATGTCACCTGTTCGCTGCTCGATGCCGAGGGCACGGGACAGGCCGATACTTTTCTTGCGCGTCATGCGGGTTGGCAGGCCGAGCTACCGGACTTGGGAGCGGGAGAAACGCGGGGGAAGGGGGTTCGGCTTTCGCCGCTCCGCGATGGGACGGATGGGTTTTACATCGCAAGATTTTTGCGGATATGATAGAGGCCCCTGCATGTCCCTGAGCAGGAACTCGGTTAAGGAACTCCTGATGCGTTTCACACCCGTCGCGCTGGCTCTGTCTTTGGTTGCCGCGCTTTCCTCTAGCGTCAGCTATTCCGCGCCGCGCGAGAAATTCGACGAGCAGACCAAGGCGCTACTTGCATTGGGGGACAGTGATCTCAAGGCGGGACGAGTAAACGAGGCGATCGGCGCGTATGAGGCGGCACTGGTGCGCCAGCCAGGCAGTGTGACCATCGTGCTGCGCATGGCGGAAGCCACTCGGGCCAACGGCATGCAAGGTAAGGCTCTGCACTACTACCGCAAGGCGCTGGCGGAAGATCCTCGCAATGTCACCGCTATCGCGGGCGAAGGCGCCGCTCTCGCCGAAAAGGGGGCAGTGGAAAAGGCTCGCCTGAACCTGACGAGGCTGGAAGGCATCTGCGGATCGAATTGCGATGCCACACGCGAGCTTGCCGAAGTCATCGACAGCCGCCCCACGCAACAGCTTGTGACGGCTGAAGCCGCAAAGCCGGAGCTGGAAGTCTCGGAAAACTGAGGCCTTCGCCCGTCAGATCAGTTCCGCAAATTCGCTCAGCACCGCGCGGTAGACACGTTTCTTGAAGGGTATGATCAGGTCCGGAAGGTCCTGCGGTTTCACCCATCTCCAGTCGCAGAATTCCGCCGGCTGGTGCGCATCCAGCCTGATGTCGCTGTCCTGCCCTTCGAAACGGCCGAGGAACCAGTGCTGGCGCTGGCCGCGGTATTTGCCGCCCCATAGCGTGCCGATCAGTTCATCGGGCAGGTCGTAGAGCAGCTCCTCACGGGTCTGGCTCAGCAGCGTGACGAGATCGCCGGCAACGCCGGTTTCCTCCCACAGCTCGCGCAGCGCTGCCTCACGCAGGTCTTCACCCTTGTCGACCCCGCCCTGCGGCATCTGCCACCAGTCTCCCTCGCGGTTGTCGATGCGCCGTCCGACGAATGCCAGGCCGTCGGCATTGACCAGCATGACGCCGACGCAGGGCCGATAGGGCAGGTTGGCGTAATCTGTCATTTCACAATGACTCGGGCAAATGGCTACTGACGATTCGCATGCTGGATGCATACCAGCCAATCATGCCCTGCAAGAGCTGGAATCGTTGATTTGTCGGGAGCTTGGGGTTGACTATGGGGCCTCGGAGTTATCATGCGAATGCGAAGGGTTTGCAGCCCGAGAGATTTTCTAGGTTGCGTCGGGCCCAGATAGGTCTAGGGGCGGTCCCCGATTTGCAGTAGTTTCCGCCACAGAGGATGCAAATGGCAACAGTTTCAGCCGAAAAGGATGCTTCGACAGGAGCGGGTGGAGACCCGGCTCCCGAGGCAGTCGTCGTCCGGTTCGCCGGTGACTCCGGTGATGGCATGCAGCTCACGGGCGGTCAGTTCACCCTGTCCACCGCGCTCGCGGGCAACGACCTTGCTACTTTCCCGGATTTTCCTGCCGAGATTCGCGCGCCCCAGGGCACGCTGTTTGGCGTGTCGGCGTTCCAGATCAATTTCGGATCGGACGACATCACCACCGCTGGCGACGCGCCCGATGTGCTGGTGGCGATGAACCCGGC
>JAURNJ010000140.1 GCA_030830245.1 Novosphingobium sp.
CAGCGACTGACGCAGTTCGCCACCGGCGCCGCCGACGAAGGCTTCAAGGTCATCATCGCGGGGGCGGGCGGCGCGGCGCACCTGCCGGGCATGGTCGCCTCCATGACCCACCTGCCGGTGCTGGGCGTGCCAGTGCAGTCCAAGGCCCTGTCGGGGCAGGACAGCCTGCTCTCGATCGTGCAGATGCCAGCCGGGATTCCAGTCGGCACGCTTGCCATCGGCGATGCCGGGGCAACCAATGCGGGCCTGCTCGCCGCCGCGATCCTGGCAACCGGCGATGCGGCGCTGGCCGAGCGGCTCAAGGCCTACCGGGCGAAGCAGACCGCCAGCGTGGCCGAGCGGCCAAACTGAAGGAATGATCGCGAGATCATGATTCCACCGGGCGAAACCATCGGCATCCTGGGTGGCGGGCAGCTTGGCCGGATGCTGGCCATGGCGGCGGCGCAACTTGGCTATCGCTGCCACATATTTGCGCCCGAGGCGGACTCCATCGCCGCTGAAGTCAGTGCCCGGTTCACTTGCGCCGACTGGCATGATCGCGAAGCCATGGCTGTCTTCGCAGCCGACTGCGCGGTCGTGACCTACGAATTCGAGAACGTGCCTGTCGGACCGTTTGAAATGCTTTCCCCCGTCCCGGTCCTGCCCCATCCTCGCGCGCTGGAAGTGGCGCAGGACCGGCTGAGCGAGAAGCTTTTCGTAAGCGGATTAGGCGGCACCCCGGCACCCTTTGCCGAGGTCGACAGCGACGCAGACCTGCGCGCCGCGATCGAGCGGATCGGAACGCCCGGAATACTCAAGACCCGGCGCGATGGCTACGACGGCAAGGGGCAGTGGCGGATCGGCTCCATCGAGGATGCTGCCACGCTCGACCTGCCGACAGTGCCGCTGATCTACGAAGGTTTCGTCACCTTTTTCGCCGAGTTCTCGGTCATCCTGTGCCGCGGTCAGGACGGCGATATCCGCTACTGGGACAGTGCCGAGAATGTCCATGAGGGCGGCATCCTGTCGCGCTCAACCGTACCCGCTTCGCATGCCGTGCTCGATCAAGTGCCGGTTGCGCGCGAACTTGCCGCGAAAGTCGCCGAGGCTCTCGACTATGTCGGGGTGCTCACGCTCGAATTCTTCGCGACCGCAAATGGCCCGGTGTTCAACGAGATGGCGCCAAGGGTGCACAATTCGGGCCACTGGACCATCGAGGGCGCGCTCACCAGCCAGTTCGAGAATCACGTGCGCGCGGTTTGCGAACTGCCACTGGGCGACACGGCGCTCGCCGCGAAGGGCGCGGTCATGGAAAATCTGATCGGCGATGATGCAAACGACTGGGCCAGCATTCTCGCCAATCCGGCCAGTCACCTGCACCTCTATGGCAAGGGGGAAGCGAGGCCCGGGCGCAAGATGGGCCATGTCACCCGGTTGGTGCTGTGAGCCGCGAGATCGTCCTGATCCTGGCGCGAGCAGCCAATGGCACGATCGGTGCGGATGGCAAACTGCCGTGGCACATTCCGGCGGACCTCAAGCGCTTCAAGGCACTTACTATCGGCAAGCCGATGATAATGGGGCGGAAAACCTTTGACAGCCTGCCCGGCCTGCTTCCCGGTCGCCGCCACGTGGTCCTCACCCGAGACCGGAACTGGCAAGCCGAGGGCGCTGAAGTGGCGCACGATGTCGAAGCTGCGCTGGCACTGGCAGGAGAAGGGGAGGTTTCGGTGATCGGCGGGGCGGAGGGCTATTCGCTGTTCATGCCGCTCGCGACACGCATCGAACTGACCGAAGTGCATCGCGATTACAGCGGCGATACCACGATGTCACAGCCCGGACCCGAATGGACCGAAGTGGCGCGCGAGGAACACCCAGCCAGCAATGGCCGCCCCTCATTCGCGTTTGTCACCTTGCGCCGGGCATTATAGTCGATCCCCGACATGATTCGCATCGACCACCGCCAGCCGTTCCCGGCCGAATTGAAAGGCGCGATTCTCGCGCTGGGCAATTTCGACGGATTCCACCTCGGGCATCAGGCCGTGGTGGGCGAGGCGGTGCGCTGGGCGCGCGACGAGGGCCGCCCTGCGATCGTCGCAACCTTCGATCCGCATCCCGTCCGCCATTTCTGGCCCGACACCCCGCCGTTCCGGCTGACCACGCTCGACCAGCGGCAGGAGCTGTTCGAGGCTGCCGGCGCAAGCGCCATGCTGGTGTTCCATTTCGACGATTCGATTGCCGGGATGATGGCAGATCGCTGGATCGAGGAATGGATCCACGGCAAGTTCGGGGTCGCGGGCCTCGTCACCGGCGAGGATTTCGTCTTCGGCAAGGGCCGCTCGGGCAATTCCCAATCCCTGAAGGAACTCGGCCAGCGCTTTGGTATGGGCACCCGCGCCGTGCCCGCCGTCAACGACGCAAGCGGCCCGGTCTCGTCCAGCCGCATCCGCGAGGCCTTGCAGGCGGGCGACTGCGAGACGGCGGCGCGCCTCCTCACCCGCCCCTTCGCCATCCGCGCCACGGTGCAGCACGGCGACAAGGTGGGCCGCACCATCGGCTATCCGACCGCCAACATCGATCTTGGCACTTACCTGCGCCCGCGCTTCGGCATCTATGCGGTGACAGGGCGGCTGGCGGACGGTCGCGTGCTCGACGGCGCGGCCAACATCGGCATTCGCCCGACCTTCGATCCACCCAAGGAACTGCTCGAACCGCACTTCTTCGACTTTGCCGAAGACCTCTATGGACAGGAGATCGAGGTCGCCTTCCACCGCTTCCTGCGTCCCGAGGCAAAGTTTGACAGCCTCGACGCGCTGGTCGGGCAGATGGAGCAGGATTGCGATCAGGCGCGCGAGGTCCTAAGCGCGCTTGCACCATGACCGAGCAGCGTGATTATCGAGACACCGTCTTCCTGCCGAAGACCGACTTTCCCATGAAGGCCGGGCTCCCGCAGAAGGAGCCGCAGATCCTTGCACGCTGGCAGGAGATGGACCTCTATTGCAAGCTGCGCGAAGCGCGCGCCGGGCGCGACAAGTTCATCCTCCACGATGGCCCGCCCTACGCCAACGGCGACATGCACATCGGCCATGCGCTCAACCACATCCTCAAGGACATGGTGGTGCGCACCCGCTCGCTGATGGGATACGATGCGCCCTACGTTCCGGGTTGGGATTGCCACGGCCTGCCGATCGAATGGAAGGTCGAGGAGGAATACCGCAAGAAGAAGCTGGACAAGGACGCGGTCGATCCGGTCGAGTTCCGCGCCGAATGCCGCGCCTATGCCCAGAAGTGGGTCGATGTGCAGCGCGAGCAGTTGAAGCGGCTGGGCATCAATGGCGACTGGGACAAGCCGTACCTGACGATGGACCCGGATGCCGAGGCTACCATCGTGCGCGAATTGCTGCGCTTCGCGGTTGACGAGGCTGAGCACGTGCCGAATGTACCGGCCCCATGAGCGATCCGATTGTACGTGTCACTGTTGACGCGGTGCAGAGCTTGGCCTCCGTGCGCGGCACGGAGTACATGCGCGACGTCCACGGCGCGGCTGTCCGGGTGTCCGCGCAGCACGTGTACCTGCCGCGGACG
>JAURNJ010000141.1 GCA_030830245.1 Novosphingobium sp.
ACCGTGCCCTCGTTAAGCGGCAATCCGTAAAAGCGCGGGCCATTTTCAGAGGCAAAGGCCTCGAAGTGGTGAATCGCATGTTCCTCGTCGAACACGGCGAGATAGCTCTCCAGAGCGAATGGCGCGTTGAAAATCCCCGCACAGCCGCAGGCCGATTCCTTGGCGTGGCGGGCGTGCGGCGCCGAATCGGTGCCAAGGAAGAACTTGCTCGATCCCGAAGTCGCCGCCTTGCGCAGCGCCAGCTTGTGATGTTCGCGCTTGGCCACCGGCAGGCAATACATGTGCGGACGAATGCCGCCGGCCAGCATGGCATTGCGATCGATGTGCAGGTGCTGCGGCGTGATCGTGGCCGCCACGTTATCACCCGCCGCCGCGACGAATTGCACAGCCTCGGCGGTGGTGATGTGTTCGAATATCACCTTCAGTCCCGGCAGGTCGCGCAGCAGGGGCGCCAGCGTGCGCTCGATGAACATGGCCTCGCGGTCGAAAATGTCACCATCGGTGACTTCGCCATGGACGCACAGCGGGAGGCCGACTTTCTCCATGCGCTCCAGCACCGGCAGGATCGCATTGATGTCGCTTACGCCGTGGGCTGAATTGGTGGTCGCATGGGCAGGATAGAGCTTGGCGGCAGTGAACACGCCTTCGACCGTGCCGCGCTCGATCTCGTCGGGATCGCTGGCATCGGTGAGGTAGCAGGTCATCAGAGGAGTGAACTGCATGCCTTGTGACAGCGCCGCGACGATGCGGTCGCGATAGGCTGTAACCTCGGCCACGCTTGCCGCGGGCGGCGAGAGGTTGGGCATGACGATCGCCCGCGCGAACTGCCGAGCGGTATAGGGTAACACGCCTGCCAGCATGGCCCCATCACGCAAATGCACGTGCCAGTCGTCGGGCTTGCGAATGGTGAGGCTATCGGATGTGGTCATCGAATTTGCCTATAGCCGCCCGCACCGACTGCGCCACCCGGAAAGGCAGCGCAGCCGCGCAGCATGTTCAGGCCGAATCGACCATCACGATCTCGCTATCCTCGATCGCTTCGACAGTGAAGCGTTCAAGCGCGGTGATCGCCGCACCGTCGCGAGCGTTTACCTCGGTGCCGTCGATCATCACCCGCCCGCTTGCCGGAACGAGGTAGGCGTGGCGCGCTGGATCGGTGGTATAGGTTACACTTTCACCAGCCTTGAGGGTCGCTCCAAGCAGGCGCGCATTGGCGCGAATCGGCAGCGCATCATCGTCGCCCGGCATGCCCGAGGCGAGCGTGACCAGCTGGCCGTCACGATCATGCCTGGGGAAAGGCCGCGCTCCCCAGCCGGGCTCGCCGCCCTGTGAATCGGGAATGATCCAGATCTGGAACAGCCGGGTTTCCTTGTCCTCCAGGTTGAACTCCGAATGCTGGATGCCCGTCCCCGCGCTCATCACCTGCACGTCGCCCGCCTCGGTGCGGCCTTCGTTGCCAAGGCTGTCGCGATGGGTGATCGCGCCTTCCCGCACATAGGTGACGATCTCCATGTCGCTGTGGGGATGCGCGGGAAAGCCGCTTTTGGGTGCGATGGTATCGTCGTTCCACACCCGCAGCGCGCCCCAGTGGACGCGCGCCGGGTCGTGGTAGCCGGCAAAGGAAAAGTGATGGCGCGCATCGAGCCAGCCGTGATTGGCGGCACCGAGCGTGGAGAAGCGTCTCACGTCGATCATTGGTCATGCTCCTGATGGAGAATTTGTTCGGTTGCTGGGAATATGGGGATCGCGCCCGCTTTCGCTAAGGCGGGTGCAACAGGCGTTTGCGGTCAGACTGATCGGCACCGACAATCAGGCGCATTGCCAAGCGGGGCGTTTGCTCCCACTTTGCGCAGATGACTGCAACCCGCCTGCTTTCCCGCGCCGTGCTGCGCGTTTCTCCGCGCGCATCGGACGAAGACGTGTTCGATTTCCTGCAAGGTCTGGTCACCAACGACGTATTGGGATCGTTGCCAGTCTGGGCCGGACTTTTGACGCCGCAGGGTAAGGCGCTTTTCGATTTTCTGGTCTGGCACGACGGGGCCGACGCCCTGCTCGATTGCGAAGCCGATGCCGCCGATGCGCTGGCCAAGAGGCTGTCGGTCTATCGCCTGCGCCGCGCCATCGACATCACCCGCGACGATAGTCTTCGAGCCCATTGGCAGGTTCAGCCACATGCGGGCGCAGTGCCCGATCCCCGCCTTGGCTCGCTAGGCTATCGCTGGCTGGCGCCCGTGTCGAACGAGGACGAAAGCGCCGATTCGGCATGGCTGGCTCACCGCCTATCGCTGGGCGTGATCGAAGGCCGCACCGAACTGGGCAGCGATGCGACCTTGTGGCTCGAATGCAATGCCGCCGAACTCAATGGCGTCAGTTTCGCCAAGGGCTGCTACATCGGGCAGGAAAACACGGCCCGCATGAACTGGCGGCAGAAGGTCAACCGCAGGCTTATCGTGGTGCCGCTGGCAGCCTCCAATCCGGACCGCCAGCGCGCGACCTATCCTGCGCTGGGCCTCGCGGTCGATCACTTGAGGATCGAGGACATCGCCGCAGACTGGCGACCGGACTGGCTCGATTGACTGGGTTCAGGCTGCCATGCGCGGCTTGGCAATATCGCTTTCCTCGTCCGGATCGCTGCCGCAAGGTTCGAGCGCGATCGCAAAGCGGTTGCAAGGCACTTGCGATCCGCGGGCAAGGCTGAAGCGCCGCGAGGTTCCCGGCACTCTGTGAAACCCGGCTTTTTCGAGCACCCGGCCTGACGCCGGATTATCGAAAAAGTGGCTCGCCACGACCCGCCGGTGACCGAGTGCTCGAGCGACCGAAAGCACGGCGCGCACCGCCTCTGTCGCATAGCCACGGCCCCAGTGATCGCGCGCGATCCAGTATCCCAGTTCCACCTGATCGCCATCGCGGCCAAGGCCCGCACAACCGATCAGCTTGGCGCCGTCTGCCGTGGGCAGCGTGACGAAGAAGCTCGGCAATCCCGTTTCCTGCACCTTGGCGGCAAATTCGCGCGCGTGGTCGGGCGTGTACGGCCAGGGCGCAGAGGCTAGGTTGCGCACGATCCCTTCATCGTGGATCAGGCCGAACAGTTCCTGCCAGTCCTCGGGCCAGCCGGGTCTGAGGAACAGCCTTTCGCTGCGAAAGAACATTGTATCTCTCCACTACTCCGCCCCGCGCCGCGCCTCTATCCGCGCGACATTACAGGGCGATTACGCCAGTGCGGACCGGCTTGCGATGAAGCCCGCCAGATCCGCGACCGAGGGAGAATCAAAAAAGGGAGACAGGTCTGGCCCCTCTCCCTCTCGTTTTCCGGCTTTCGGACCGGAAGGGGCCATCCCGCAAGGGACAGCCCGTCATCGACTGTCCGGTTATTCGGCTGCCTGTGCCATCGCATCGACCGATACGTATTTACGACCAAGCTTGCCCTTGTGGAATCGCACGCGGCCTTCAGCGAGTGCGAAGAGCGTGTGGTCGCGTCCGATACCGACATTGGCGCCGGGATAAACGCGGGTGCCACGCTGGCGAATGATAATGTTGCCAGCCAAGACCTGCTCGCTGCCGAACTTCTTCACGCCAAGGCGCTTGCTCTGCGAGTCGCGACCGTTGCGCGAAGAGCCGCCTGCTTTCTTGTGTGCCATCTCGTGCTACTCCGGAATCTTATTCAGCTCTGTCTGCGGCAGGCTCTTCAGCCTTCGCTGCAGCCGCCTTCTTCGGCGCGGCCTTCTTTTCGTCGCCGACAGCAAGGATGCGCAGCAGGGTCATCTGCTGGCGATGGCCAAGCTTGCGCCGATAATTGTGGCGACGGCGCTTCTTGAACACCGTGACCTTTTCGGACTTGGCCTGCGCGATGATTTCGGCAGACACCGAAACCTTGGAGGCATCGGCAATGTTGCCGTCCTCACCCGCGATCAGAACGTCACCCAGCACGATCTTGTCGCCGGCTTCACCCGCCAGCTTTTCGACCGCGATCTTGTCTCCGGCGGCAACCCGGTATTGCTTGCCGCCCGTGCGCACTACTGCGAACATGGTACCCTTACCTGTTATCTCGTCTTGCCATTTCGCCCGCATAAACACGGACAAACAGCGCGCCGGACATCCCGCCTGATGCAGGGTGCCGGAAAGAGAGGTGCCGTTAGTCGAAGGGCTTTGCCCTGTCAACCTGCGGATCGAGCCATGACATTACCTTCTGGCCC
>JAURNJ010000142.1 GCA_030830245.1 Novosphingobium sp.
CACGAACATCGCGAGAATCGGCAAGGTGAACGGCAGCATGGGAATGAGCACCCCGACGAAGACGACCATCGGCACCCAGAGCAGGTTGAGGAACGCCGCTAACACGCCGAAAGCATCGGACAGCCAATAGCTCCAGCCGATCAGGTATTGTGCCCGCTGCTCGCTGTTCAGGTCCTTGGCGCCGGGCAGCATGTGGCGCCAATGCTTGCGGAAGATCTGCATGGCGCCGAACACCCATCGCTGGCGCTGGGTCATGAAGGCGCTCAGCGTATCGGGCAGCATGCCGTGGCCATAGCGGCGGTTGGTATAGAGCGCGCCCCAGCCGGCTTCGAACAGCCGAAGCCCCAGTTCTGTATCCTCGGTGATGGTGTCAGTCGCCCAGCCGCCGACCGCATCGAAAGCGGATCGGCGAATCAGCAGCATGGTGCCGTGCGCGATGGCGGCGTCGTGTTCGTTGCGCTGGACCATGCCAATGTCGAAGAACCCGGCGTACTCGCTGTTCATCACCCGTTTGATGATCGACTGCTCGCCATCGCGATGATCCTGCGGCGCCTGCACGAACCCGATGCGCGGATCGGCGAAAGCCGGCACGAGGTCGTGCAGCCAACGCGGATTGACCGTGTAGTCGGCGTCGAGCAGCGCGATAACTTCCGCCTTGGGATCCATCTCGGGCATTGCCAGATTTAGCGCGCCGGCCTTGAACCCCTTGACGTTCTGCAAATTCAGGAACTTGAAGCGCTGGCCCAGGCGTTGGCAGGCTTCCTCGACCGGGCGCGTCAGCGCTTCGTCGGGTGTATTGTTGATAACGACGAGAACCTCGAAATCCGGGTAGTCGAGCTGCGCTACGCTTTCCAGCGTCTCGATCAGCATCAGCGGATTCTCGCGGTAGGCCGGAATGTGGATGGAGACTTTCGGCCAGACGAAATCCGACGGCGGCGACACCGGCCCGGTAATCAGGCTCCTGGGCGGAAAGCCAAGCACCACGTCCGCCATCTCGTGGATCTTGACCAGGGTCATCACCGAGAGCGGCGCCATCAGTGCCATGCCGATGGCCCAGGCGATAGCCGAACCAATGTTAAGATAGTTCTCGACCGGATAGAGCGCGGCGAGCGCAATCGGCATGGCCAGCGCATTGCAGGCAAGCGACATGACAAACGCGTGGCCCGCGGTCGAGCGCCAGAACAACAGGCCGATGATGCTGCCGATCAGCCCGAACACCAGCGCCGCGATCATGCGCGGATAGAAGTACTTGTCGCGGACATCGCCCTCGAGCGGGAACTTGAGCCGGGCCTGCGAATCGAACAGGCCCCAATAGGCGCCGACGCTACCTTCCCGCGTCTTCCACGGCTGGTCGAAGGCCTCGATGATGTTGAAGGCGACGTCCTCGTCGACGGCGCGGTGGACGAAGGCGCGGATCGCCTTGGCCTGGATCGTCGGCCCGGTGTCGGCGGCACGGTTGTTGTAACCCTTGCTCGGCCAGCCGAACTCGGCAATCACCACACGCTTGCCCGGGTAAGCCTTGCGCAGCGCCTCGTAGCGGTCGAAAGCGTATTCAACGACGATGTCGGCTCTGATGCCTTCCCAATAGGGCAACACGTGCGCGGCGATGAAATCGACCTCGCGGACAAGTTCCGGATGGGCCAGCCAGATGTCCCAGGTTTCACCGGTGGAAACCGGGAGGCGCGCCTCGCGCCTCGCCTTGCGGATCAGTTCGATGAGTTGCGACGGAAGCAACTCCTTGCGCAGGATGGTTTCGTTGCCGACGATCAACGAGCGGACGTTGGTGTTGCGCTTGGCGAGTTCGAGGGCAGCGCCGACCTCTTTCCAGTTCTCGGTCATGTCGCGCCCGATCCACGCGCCGGCGACGACGGAAAGGTTGTGGTCTTTGGCCATGCCGACCAGTTCGGCATTGCGCCCGCGCGCGGCATAGAGACGGATACCGCGCGCCACGGTGGCGATTGCAGCCATGTCGCGATGGACCCGGGTCCGAATGGCCTCGGTCATCGGCTTGTTCTGGTCCTCTGGCGCACCGACGGTATAGGAAAGCGAACTCACCGCATCGAGCGCCGAGGGCGGCGTGATGGTTTCGCGCAGCACCAGCCAGACACCGGCGTGCAGCGCCAGCGCCACCAGCGCCGCGGCGGCCGCCGGCAGCAGCGGCCCCTTGTCGCGCCGTCGCGCACCCCTAAGGTGCAATTCGGCCGCTGGTGCCATGGAGGTTACACTATTTTTTGGCCGGAGCCGCAGCTTTGGTCTTGCCTTTGGCCGGGCTGTTCTGGCCTGACTCGGACCAGCACGTGCTGATCACGGCGGCGGCCTGGTTGACCTGTTGTTGTTGCTGCTGCAGTTGCTGTTGCAGTTGCTGCGGTGTTTGCTGCGTTTGCGGTGACGACTGCGGCTGAGCCAACGGCTGTTGCTCGGCAGCGCAGTCGAGGGCGCGGCGCAAATGCTTCACGTCGCATGCGAACCGCTCGTAGAGATGCGCCAGATCGTTCGCGGAAACGATATCGTCGCGCAGGATCGCGGTAAGCGCACGCTTTCCGATCCGATCGCAGCCGGCTCTGGGGGCCGGCGGCGCCTTCGCCGCGCTGCCGCTTGCCGCCCAGGCCGGTTCGCCGCCGGAAACAAGTCCTGCGAGGGCGGCCAGAAACACCAGAACAGGGACGAGCTTATAGTGAAACGACAGGCGCATTCCGGGGCCTCCAAATCAAATCGGAAGCCTGCTATTTAGGCCAAAAATCGGAGGACGCAAAGAGATTCCGCAAGGACCGCATCGCGCACTGGCGGCG
>JAURNJ010000143.1 GCA_030830245.1 Novosphingobium sp.
CCGGATCGAGCCCGGCGAGCCGAAGCGAAATACCGTATCGGCCCGTGTACCATTCATCGGTGCGGTAAGCGCCGCGCGAGGTTGCCTCGGACCCCGGCTGATCGGAAAACTGCTTGAGCCAGCCGTCATGCTCGGGATCCGAACCCTTGCCGTGGGCGAGCAGGAACGAGCGCACCGTGCCGCTTTCCATGTGCACCAGATGCATGCGCGGCTTCCACGAAGGCAGCGCGAAATCGGCCACGCCGACGAAATCCTTCTGCCACAATTGCCCGGCAACGCGGCTTCTTTGCAGATAGGCAACGTCCGCAATCCGCCGCTCATAGGGGGTCAGGCCGCTGGCAGTCGCTGCCACGGCAGGGCGCACGGCGAGGCCCAGAGAAGCACCGAGCGCGGCACCCCCCACCAGCACCGAGCGTCTGTCGATTGCGACCGTCATGAACTGATTGTAACAACTTGTGGTGCAAATTGCCAGTCCGGCGCGGGCGCATGCCTGACGTTCGTGCTCAGGCGACCGCCTTGAGGCTCGCCCTGCCCTCATGCGCGGCGACCCATTCGTCTACCACCGGGGCAATTTCCTCACGCCATTTACGGCCATTGAAGATGCCATAGTGCCCGACGTTCGGGGCCATGAAATACTTCTTCTTCGCCTTGTCGAGGTTCTTTGCCAGCGTGAGCGCGGCCTTGGTCTGCCCCAGGCCCGAAATGTCGTCCCGCTCGCCCTCGATGGCGAGAATGGCCGTGTCCCTGATCGCGCCGAGATCGACCACCTTGCCGCGATGGACGAAGGTGCCGTTGGGCAGCGAATTCAGCTGGAACACGGTTTCGACGGTCTGCAGATAGAATTCGGCGGTCATGTCGCAGACTGAGCGGTATTCCTCGTAGAAGGCCTTGGTTGCGTCGGCGCTCTCCTCATCGCCGATGACCAGATGCTTGAACATGGCGTAGTGGCTCATCAGGTGGCTGGTGAGGTTCATCGACATGAAGCCGGCAAGCTGGAGGAAGCCGGGATAGACCTTGCGACCCGCGCCCGGGTAGGTCAGCGGCACGGTCGCGACGACGGTGTGCTCGAACCAGCTGATCGAACGCTGCATTGCAACATCGTTCACCGTGGTGGGCGATTCGCGCGTGTCGATCGGGCCGCCCATCATCGTCAGCGTTGCCGGGCGGCACGGATTTCCCTGCTCCGCCATCACCGCCGTGGCGGCGAGCGTCGGCACCGAAGGCTGGCAAACCGCCAGGGCATGCGCGCCGGGGCCGATGAATTCGAGGAACTCGATCACATAGTCGATGTAATCGTCGAGATCGAAGCGACCGACCTCGATCGGCACCATCTTCGCGTCGGCCCAGTCGGTAATGTAGACGACGGAATGTTCGAGCATGCGCGCCACCGTGCCGCGCAGCAGGGTGGCGTAGTGACCGCTCATCGGCGCGACAATCAGCATGCGCGGCGCATTCTCGGGCAAACCATCGTGCGAAAAGCGAAGCAGGTCGCCGAAGGGCTTGTGCATCACGATCGCCTCGCTGACGCGGTGCGAAACACCGTCCACCTGAACGCTTTTTATATCGAATGCCGGCTTTCCACGCGGCGCAGTGGCATGGGCAAACACGTCGAGGGCAGAGGCCATGACGGGCCCGACACCGGTATAGCCGAAGGGCAAAGCGGGATTGGAGAGCAGTTCGGAGGTGATCGAGGCCCAGGCCGCCGCCCCGCTGAACACAGAGCGCTGCAGCTCGTAAGCATTGTATAGCATTGGTGACCTCCTGCGCCCGAATCCTCGATGGCTGGCATTCCGGCTTGCAATATGGCCTGTGCAGGGCGAACAAAAATTGTGCAATGCACAAAATTCCGATTTCCCGCAGACGCACGCGAGTATGAGCATTGCCCGAGGGTCGCGCTTTCCCTTCGATCCCGCAGCGGCTAAGGGAGCGCCCGATGGATGCGCAATCGACAATGGAAGACCCGCCAGTAGCTGATGCCAGCAGCAGGCAATCGCCCGAGGCACCGCCCCCTGCTTCTCGCAATCTCGGCCCGCTGCGCATGGTTTTTGCCGCAGCCGCACATTATCCCGGTCGCGTTGCGATGGCGGGCGCTGCGCTGGTCGTAACGGCGCTGGCGACTCTCGCCATTCCGGCGGGCTTTCGGCTGATCATCGACCGCGGTTTTTCCGCAGGCGGCAATCCCGACGACATCGCTCGCTGGTTCGAATATCTGCTAATGATCGTCGCAGTGCTCGCCTTGGGTACGGCGGTGCGTTTCTACATGGTTTCCTGGCTCGGCGAACGCGTGGTGGCCGACATCCGGCTGGCGGTAAACCGCAACCTGCTGCGGCTCGCACCCAGTTTCTTCGAGGAAAACAGCCCCAAGGAAATCTCCTCGCGGATGACCGCCGACACCGCGATCATCGAACAGGTGGTGGGCACGACCGTCTCGGTGGCACTGCGCAACATCATTATGGCCGTTGGCGGCACGGTCTACCTGTTCACTCTCGTCCCGCAACTCACGCTTGCCCTGTTCCTCGGCATTCCGGTCGTGATCGTGCCGCTGGTGCTGTTCGGCAGGAGGCTCCAGGCGGTTTCGCGCACCAGTCAGGATCGGATCGCGGACATCGGCGCACTCATCGCCGAAGTTCTCGGCGCACTGCGGGTCGTCCAGGCATTCAATCAGGAGAGCCGAGAGGCGGACCGCTTCGCCGCTGCTGTCGAGCGGACTTTTGCCACGGCCAAGCGGCGCATCTCCATCCGCGCCGTGATGACCGCAGTCGTCATCTTCCTGGTGTTCGGCGCGATCACCCTGCTGATGTGGCGCGGCGCGCTGGGCGTCGCTTCGGGCGAGATCACTGGCGGCACGATCGCCGCCTTCGTCATCACCGGCGGCCTCGTCGCAGGCTCGTTCGGGGCACTGGCCGAAGTCTATGGCGATCTCGTGCGCGGAGCAGGAGCGGCCAGCCGCCTGAGCGAACTGCTGGCCGAACGACCGTTGATTGCGCCTCCGGCGCGCCCGGTCGCTCTGCCTGAGCCGCCGCGCGGGCAGATCGCCTTCGAAAACGTGACATTCCGCTATCCTTCGCGGCCAGAGGTTGCCGCGCTTTCCGGCTTCACGCTCAAGGTCGAGCCAGGCGAGGCCATTGCCGTGGTCGGCCCGTCGGGAGCCGGCAAGTCGACCCTGTTCCAGCTCGCCGAGCGATTCTACGATCCGCAGGCAGGCAGCATCAAGCTCGATGGCGTGCCTTTGACTTCGGCCGACCCGGCGGAAATCCGTCGCCACATTGCGCTCGTGCCGCAGGAAGGCGTGCTGTTTGCCGCCAGCGCACGCGACAACCTGCGATACGGTAACTGGGACGCAAGCGAAGACGATCTGTGGCAGGCGGCGCGCGCCGCCAATGCCGAACAGTTCCTGCGCGAACTGCCCGATGGACTCGATACCTTTCTTGGCGAAGACGGAGCGCGCCTTTCGGGCGGCCAGCGCCAGCGCATGGCGATTGCCCGCGCCATTCTGCGCGATGCGCCGATCCTGCTGCTCGACGAAGCGACCAGCGCGCTTGATGCCGAGAGCGAGGGGCTGGTGCAGGCCGCGCTCGAAAGGCTGATGGAAGGGCGCACGACGCTGGTCATCGCCCACCGCCTTGCCACCGTGCGCAACGCCGACCGGATCGTCGTCATGGACGCAGGCCGGATCGTCGAGCAAGGCACGCACGAGGAATTGTCGCAGGCGGGTGGCCTTTACGCCCGGCTTGCCGCCTTGCAGTTCGACATGCCCGCTACCACGTTCGCGAAATGACGCCTGAGGACCTGCCATGACCCGCTTCCGCACCGCACTGCTCTTAGCCCTCGGTTCAACCGTGGCCTTCTCTGCTCCCGCTCTCGCCGCCGAAGGCGAGGCCGGGCAATGGGGCAGCTTCGGGGTCCAGACCCAATGGATCGACAAGGAGGTGAAGCCCGGCGACGATTTCGATGCCCACGTCAACGGCGTGTGGAACCGGTCCACCGAAATTCCCGCGGACAAGACCCGCATCGGCGCGTTCATCACGCTCGACGACCTGTCGCAGGACCGGATCAAGGGCATTCTCGAAGGGCTGATGCAAGGCACCCATGCCCCCGGATCCGACGAGGCGCGGCTTGCCGACGCCTACAAGGCATTCCTCGACACGCAGGCGATCGAGGCGGCGGGTATGGCGCCGGTGCGCCCTCAACTGCGCGCGATCTGGGCAGCGAAAACGCCGCAGGACATCGCCGACCTGTTCGCCCAACCCGGCTATGCCTCACCGCTCGATTTCCAGGCATTCTCCGACGCCAAGAACAGCGAAGTCTATGCGCTGTATATTTCCGCCGGCGGCCTCGGCCTGCCTGACCGCGACTATTACCTTCAGGACAATCCGACCTTCCGCGAGGCGCGCGAGAAATATCGCGAATACCTGACCTTCCTGCTCGGCAAGGCTGGTTACGGCGATCCGGCGGCCGCGGCGCAGGCTGTCTTCGCGCTGGAAACCCGCATGGCGCGCGCGCATTGGGATTCGGCAGCCTATCGCCAGCGCGAACTGACCTACAATAAGGTGCCCGCTGCCGGGCTCGCGGCCTATGGCGATCAGGCCCTGCTACCCCGTATGCTGGCGGGACTGGGGGCGACAGCGGATCACGCCATCGTCTACGACCTGCCGCCCACGCCCGCTGAGCTCAAAGCAGCGGGCATCGGGCAGGCCGAAGCGAAGGCCAAGTTCGGCGGTGGCACGCCTGCGATGGTGGCGCTCGTCGAGCAAGTACCGGTCGCGACGTGGCAGGCATGGCTGGTCGCGCAATTCCTGTCGAACCATGCCGCCGTCCTGCCCAAGGAGTTCGATGACGCCCGCTTTGCTCTTTACGGCAAGACCCTGCGTGGCCAGCAGGAACAGCGCCCGCGCTGGAAGCGCGCGGTCGACACGGTAGAGGACCAGCTCGGCGAGCTGCTCGGCAAGCTCTATGTGCAGAAATACTATCCGGCCGCCGAACGCGCGGCGATGACCGAGCTGGTCGCGAACCTGCGCACCGCGATGCAGGCCAACCTCAAGGACCTGGCCTGGATGGGGCCGCAGACGCGCAAGGAAGCACAGGCCAAGCTCGACATGTTCGCGCCCCGGATCGGTGCGCCAGATAGCTTCAAGACCTACGAAGGGCTGGCCGTGTCGGCGAACGATCCCCTCGGCAATGCGCTGGCCGCGAGCAAGTGGTTCATTCGCTTCGAGATGGACCGCATCGGCAAGCCGGTGGATCGCGGGGAATGGGGGCTGTTTCCGCAGACCGTGAACGCGCAATACAATCCGGGCCTCAACGCCATCACCTTCCCGGCCGCGATCCTCCAGCCGCCGTTCTTCAACCTGTCTGCCGACCCGGCCGTGAACTACGGCGCGATTGGCGCGGTCATCGGCCACGAGATCGGCCATGGCTTCGACGATCAGGGCGCGAAGATGGACGGCAAGGGCAACATGCGCGACTGGTGGACACCTGCCGACAAGGCGAACTTCCGCAAGCTTCAGGCCAGGCTTGGCGCGCAATTCGCCACCTACTGCCCGTTCGACGAGGGCAAGACCTGTGTCGATCCGGCCCTGACCATGGGCGAGAACATCGGCGACCTGGGCGGTCTCAGCATGGCTTACCGCGCCTACCAGCTCTCGCTTGGCGGCAAGGAAGCTCCGGTGATCGACGGCTTTACCGGCGACCAGCGCTTCTTCCTCTCTTGGGCTCAGGTATGGCGCTCAAAGGCGCGCGAGCGGCAGGAACGCGAATACCTGACCACCGATCCGCATTCGCCGCCGAAATATCGCGTCAACGGCATCGTGCGCAATTTCGACGAATGGTATGCGGCCTTCGGCATCAAGCCCGGTGATGCGCTCTACCTGCCGCCCGAGCAGCGCGTGCGAATCTGGTAACAAGTCAAGCCGGTTCGCCCTGCCCGGCTTGACTTGCCTGTCCCGCGCGCCATGCAGTCCGCCCCATGGACCTGACCGTTACCGCCATCCTGCTCGGCATAGTCGAGGGGCTTACAGAGTTCATCCCGGTATCATCTACCGGGCATCTCATCCTTGCCGCCGAGATTTTCGGCTACGACGCCGACCAGTGGAAGGTGTTCAACGTCGTTATCCAGCTTGGCGCGATCCTTGCCGTGGTGGTGCAATACTGGCGCACGTTCTGGGCGGTCGGCATGGGATTGCTGCGCTGGCACCCGCAAAGCGTGGCGTTCCTGCGCAACATCCTGCTCGGCTTCCTGCCCTCGGCAGTGCTCGGTTTCCTGCTCAAGGATTACATCGATATGATGTTGGGTAGCCCGGTCATCGTCGGCTGGGCGCTGATCGCGGGCGGCATCGCGATATTGCTGATCGAACGTTTTGCCAGGCAAGGCCCGCTGACCGGCGTTGCCGAACTGCCTGCGCGCCAGGCGCTTGGCGTCGGCGTGCTGCAATGCCTTTCGATGATCCCCGGCGTCAGCCGCTCGGGCGCAACGATCATGGGTGCGCTCGCCATGGGGATCGAGCGGCGCACGGCGGCCGAATTCAGCTTCTTCCTCGCAGTGCCGACGATGATGGGCGCGACCACGCTCGAGCTGTGGGACAGCCGCGCGGAATTGCTGGCTGGCGCAGGGCCGGTGGGCTGGAGCGAGATCGCGATCGGTTTCCTTGTTTCGTTCATCGTTGCGCTGGTGGTGATCCGCGCATTCGTCGCCTTCGTAAGCAAGTCGGGCTTCGGCCCGTTCGCCTGGTATCGCATCGGCGCAGGCGCTCTGGCGCTGTTGCTGCTCTACAATGTGATATGAGATTCTTCTTCGAAATTCGCGGATAGCGAATTTCGATGGCGGTGCCAGCCCACTCCCCCACCCGGCCACCCAACGGGATAGTATGCTTTGGGTGGCCGGGTGGGGGAGTGGGCCTGTGCCGAACGATCCGAAAAACGCCACGGGCGGATTTTCGGATCAAACCCGAAGAACGACTCTTCGGGTTGACTTTCCCGACTGCCTGACGCAAGGGCCGCAGCCTTGAAGGGCGGCGCATTATCGCCGCTCTCGCTGTTTTCAGGACTTGAGCAATGGCAAAGCCCGCAACCGTCAAGATCAGGCTGGTTTCCACCGCCGACACCGGATTCTTCTACGTCACCAAGAAGAACCCGCGCAACACGACCGAGAAGATGAGCTTCCGCAAGTACGATCCCGTCGCGCGCAAGCACGTCGAGTTCAAGGAAGCCAAGATCAAGTAATCCTGGCAAGGCATGGCCGATAAGGTCTTGCCATGGAACTGTCGGGTTCACGGCTGGTTCAACGCTGCCTCGCTATCGCCGGGTCCATGAACCTCATGAAACCACTTCTCATTCTCGTTGCAGCCGTGGCGTTTGTGCTCGGCGGCATTGCCATACCGATCGTGTCGGCGCTTGCCCAGGCTCCCATGGGCGCGCAAGCGGGCGCTGGCGCGCTCGACGATGCAGTTGCAGCACTGCGCGGCATTTCAACCCTGACGGCGGACTTCACCCAGGCAGATCGTAACGGCCAGGTCCTGCGCGGCAAGCTGACGCTCAAGCGCCCCGGTCGCATCCGCTTCCAATACGAAAAGTCGGTCAACCTGCTGATCGTCGGCGACGGCAAGGCGCTGACCATGGTCGATTACGATGTCAGCCAGGTGCAGCGCTGGCCCATCCGCAACAGCCCGCTCGGCGCGCTGCTCGATCCCAATCGCGATGTGAAGCGTTTTGGCACCCTGAGGCCGACTGGCAACCCAGATGTCGTCAGCGTCGAAGTGCGCGATACCAAGCATCCGGAATACGGGGTAATCACGCTCATCTTCACCCGCAATGGTTCCGCGCCCGGCGGGTTGGAACTGTCCAGCTGGGTCGCGCTCGACTCGCAGAACCAGCGCACGACGATTCGGCTGTCGAATCACCGTTACGGCGCACCGGTTTCGGACGCGGCTTTCACCTGGCGCGATCCGAGGCCGAAGCTTCGTCGATGACCAGGGGCAGGTCGGCGCGATATGTGCAAACCTTGCGACAAAATACGAGACATTGCCCCCACGTGTTCACTTGGCAGCAAGCGGATAATCCCTAAATTACGGGGTACCGAAGAGGTCGAGGCGGGTTTCCCCCCTGGTGCCCGCGCCTCCTGAATGGCCGCTTCGGCAACAAGCGTGACGAACGCTAAAAGGAACCCTCGTCCCACTTGCCCCCGGGACGAGGGTTTTCTTTTGCAGGACAGCGTATAAACGCCAGCTCATGGTTTCAATCGCCACCTGGAATATCAATTCTGTTCGCCTGCGCATCGATCAGGTCGAACGCTTCCTGCGCGAGCACGAACCGGACGTGCTGTGCCTGCAGGAAATCAAATGCGCCGAGGACAAGTTCCCGCACGAACCCTTCGAGAAGCTCGGTTACAAGCACCGCTTCGTCCACGGCCAGAAGGGCTACCACGGCGTCGCCACGCTCAGCCGCTTGCCTTCCACCGAATTCAGCCGGCATGACTGGCAAGACAATGGCGAGGCGCGCCATGTGGGCATCGAACTGGGTGGCGCGGGCCAGGGCCTGGTGCTCGAGAACGTCTATATTCCGGCAGGCGGCGACATCGCCGACCGCGAGCTGAACCCGAAATTCGGCCAGAAGCTCGATTTTCTGGAACGCATGACCCGCTGGGCGGAAAGGATCGACCGCCCGACCTTGATAGTCGGCGATTTCAACATCGCCCCGCTTGAGAGCGACGTTTACGATCACAAGGCGCTGATCAAGGTCGTCAGCCATACGCCAATCGAAGTCGAGACGCTCGGCCGGTTTCGCGACGCGCACGACTGGGTCGATCTTGGCCGCCATTTCATTCCCGAGCCGGAACGCAACTGGACCTGGTGGTCCTACCGCACGTTCTGGCAGGAAAAGGACCGCGGGCGGCGGCTCGATCACATGTGGGCCTCACCCGAATTGGCGAGCCAGGCGCGCGCGCACCGCTTTATCGAGGAAACGCGGCGCTGGGAGCAGCCATCGGACCACGTTCCCCTGATTACCGAGTTCGATCTGTGAACACGCCCGCGCCGCCAGTCGGCCCCTCCCGCCGGGTGGCGCTGGCGATAGACGCGCTGCGCCACGGCTGGGCGATCCAGCTCGATGGTGGGCTCAGCCTGCTGCCTGCGGAGACAGGGTTCGGGCCGGACATAACCGCACCCCGCATGCTGATCTCGGCGGCGCGGGCTGCGACTCTCAAGCTCGCAAACCAGCGCGAGGCGGCACAGCCCGATGCTCCGGTGCTGATCCGCGGAGCCGAACCGTTCGATCTTGAGGCCGCGCGGGCAATTGCCGATCCGGCGTTAGACCTGCAATATCCGCTGAAGGGCCCGTTCCTCGCCGAACCGATCGCCAATGCCGATGCCGCGCGCGCGGCAATGGAACTGGCGCGGCTGGCAGGCGTGCTGCCAGCCTTCCTCGTCGATTTTTCGCCTGCGGGAGAGGTCCAGCCGGTTGCATCAAGCGACCTTGACGAGTGGCGCGATCCCGCGCGGCTGAAGATCGCCTCGCGCGCGCACTTGCCGGTTTCTGCCAGCGAACATGCCGAAATCATCGCTTTCCGTTCGGCGGACGACCTGCGCGAACATGTCGCGCTGGTGATCGGCGAGCAGAGCGGCGAGCAAGCGCCGCTGGTGCGGCTGCATTCCGAATGCCTGACCGGTGACATCCTTGGTAGCTTGAAGTGCGATTGCGGCCCGCAGCTCGATGCGGCGCTCCATGCGATGGCTGCGGAGGCGGCGAAGGGTGGCTGGGGCGTGCTGCTCTACTTGCGTCAGGAAGGGCGCGGCATCGGCCTGATCAACAAGCTGCGTGCCTATCGCCTGCAGGACCAGGGTTTCGACACTGTCGACGCCAACAACCGGCTCGGACTGCCCACCGAGGCCCGTGATTTTCCCGTGGCGGCGCGGATGCTGGAGTTACTGGGCGTGCGCGCGATCAGACTGATGACCAACAATCCGGCCAAGGTCTCTTCGCTGGAGGCCGAAGGCGTGGTCGTCTCGGAACGGGTGGCGCACCAGTTGCCCGCCAATCCGCACAACGCGCGCTATCTCGAAACCAAACGCGACCGGACGGGGCATTTGCTCAACTAGCGGTTGTACCGCGCGTAGGGCTTGAGGCCCTCGCCCAGTTCATTGCGGCGCGAGACCAGCTTCTCTCCAGTGAAATCGGCGATGAAATTGCTCGACCAGTCCGCCTTGGGCGCAAGCCGTGCCTGGTTGTCCTCGATGACGAGGCCGTCCGAACTGTGTCGCGCATCATTTGCGCCCACGACGATGAAGCCCGAACGGTTGTCCTTGCTCATGCCTTGGGCAAACACGTTGCCCGCAATCCGTCCGGTGGAGCCGTTGGGCAGGTCGATCATGTAATTGGTCTCGAACCCGCCGCTGTCGTCGAAGCTGCAA
>JAURNJ010000144.1 GCA_030830245.1 Novosphingobium sp.
CGAAAGCGCCTATTCGCGCATGCAGGCCGCGCGCGAACAGGAAGCCGCCACGATCCGCGCACAGGGCCAGAAGAGCGCGCAACTCATCCGCGCCGAGGCCGAAGCTGAAGCCGCGCGCACCTATGCCGAGAGTTTCGGCAAGGATGCCGATTTCTACAATTTCTACCGCGCCATGCAGAGCTATGACTATGCGTTCAGCGGCGAGGGCGAGAACGGCACCACCATCCTGCTTTCGCCAGACAATTCCTATCTGAAGCAGTTCAAGGGCCCGTGATGACGGGGTAAGCGGCGGCGGATGTTCGGACTGAACTATTCAATCTGGGTTAAGCCGCAAGCGCCATTCATCGCGGCATTGAGGCCCCAAGCGCCGAACGCGGCGCGTCAAATGTGAAGGACGACAAGGACGTGAAGCCCGTGCGATACGTTTATGGAGTAACCTCTGCCCTTCTCCTGTCCGGCGCCGCCGTATCGCTGGCCACCGGTCAGCCTGCCGGAGCGCAAGTGGCGCAGAACGAAAGCTCGCGCATGTCGAGCATGGTGCCCCGCGCCGGTGCGCCTGCCAGCTTTGCCGACCTTACCGAGCAACTCGCCCCCGCCGTGGTCAACATTTCGACCCGCCAGAGCGTGCAGGTGGCGCAGGCCAATCCCTTTGCCGGCACGCCCTTTGCCGACCTGTTCGGCGGACAGGGCCAGCAGCAGGGACCGACCACGCGCGAGGCGCAGTCGCTGGGATCGGGCTTCATCATTTCGGCGGACGGCTATGTCGTCACCAACAATCACGTCGTCGCGCCGGGGCGCAATGGCGAGATCAAGTCGATCACCGTGACAATGCCCAACGGCACCGAATATCCGGCGCGGCTGGTCGGGCGCGACGAGGCCTCGGACCTCGCGGTGCTCAAGATCGACGGGCAGCGCAACCTGCCCTTCGTCAAGTTCGGCGATTCGGCCAAGTCGCGCGTCGGAGACTGGGTGATCGCAATCGGAAACCCCTTCGGACTTGGCGGCACGGTGACTGCCGGCATCATTTCGGCTGTCTATCGCAATACCGGCTCGGGCACCGCCTACGACCGCTACATCCAGACCGACGCCTCGATCAATCGCGGCAATTCGGGCGGGCCGATGTTCGACATGAACGGCAACGTCATCGGCATCAACAACGCGATCTTCTCGCCTACGGGCGGCAGCGTCGGCATCGGCTTTGCCATCCCTGCTGAAATCGCTGCGCCGATCGTGGAGAAGCTGCGCCGGGGCGAGGCCATCGAGCGCGGATACCTTGGCGTGCGCATCCAGCCGCTGAGCGAAGACCTCGCCGATTCGCTCGGCCTCTCCCACAACAAGGGTGAATTCGTGCAGGCGGTCGAACCTGGGCAGGCTGCGGCAAAGGCCGGGATCCAGCCGGGCGACGTTGTCGTAAGAGTCAACGGCAAGGAAGTGACGCAGGAGCAGACCCTTTCCTACCTGGTCGCCAATACCGCGCCTGGCACGGTGATTCCAATCGAACTGATCCGCGACGGAAGCCGCATGACCGTGCGCGTCAAGGTTAGCGCGCGGCCAAGCGAGCAGGAACTGCAGCAGCAGGTATTCGATCCGGACGAGGAACAGGGCACCGATCCGTTCCAGCAACAGCAGCGCGGTGGCGAAGGCCTGACCGAGCAAGCGCTCGGGCTTTCAACAATGGCGCTGACTTCACAGATCGCGGGCCAGCTAGGCGTGCCAGCCGACACCAGGGGTCTCGTCATTGCCGTGGTCGATCCCAATTCGGACGCTGGCCAGAAGGGCCTGCGGCGCGGCGACATCGTGCTTTCGGCAAACTATCGCGCGGTCGAAACGGTCGCCGCTCTGGAAGAAGCGATCAAGGCCGCGAAGCGTGCCAACCGCGATGCCGTGCTTCTGCGCGTGCAGCGGCGCGGCCAGCCTGCGACCTATGTGCCCGTGAGACTGCGTTAACGACTTTTCGGGCGCAGCTTACTCGTAGGTGGCCGGGGCTGATGCGTCCCCACGGCCCGTCGCCTGATCGAGGAAATTGTCGCTGGCAGCAGGCGGCGCCGTCCCGCGCCGGACATTCACTGGCGGCTCGGCGCCGGATCTGTCGCCGGGCACCTGCTCGGAGCTGCCCGGCTCGATCAGGTTCCCGTCCTCGTCGACAAAGTAATAGTCGTTCGGATTGCCCATCATCATCTCGTCGTCCGGCTCAAGCTGCCATTCAGGCAGTTTGAGTTCGGTGTCGAATTGTTCGACCGGACGGTTTTTCACCGCCGAGCGCATGAAGGCCGCAAAGGCCCGCGCGGGGGCGGTGCCGCCCTGCAAGCCGCCGACTGCGCGGCTGTCATCGCGGCCCATCCACACGCCAGTCGTCAGGCCACTGGAGAAGCCAACGAAATAACCGTCCTTGTTCGAGCTTGTGGTGCCGGTTTTGCCTGCTACCGGCCGGCCGATCTGCGCCGCCTTGCCGGTGCCGGTGGCAACGGCGGTCTGCAACAGGTCCGTGATCCCGGCCGCGACAAATTGCGGCACCAGCAGCTCTGTTTCGGCTGGCTTGCGGCGATAGAGCACAGAGCCATCCGCCGAAGTGACCTTGACGATGCCGTAAGGTTCGATGGCGCGGCCCTTGGCGGCGACGCTGGCAAAGGCGCGGGTCATGTCGATCAACCGCACTTCGGAGGTGCCCAGCACCATCGAAGGGACCGTTGCGATCGGGGTGGTGATGCCAAAGCGTCGCGCCATCCCGGCAACCGCGCCAAAGCCGACCTCGTTGCCCAGCTGTGCGGCGACTGTGTTTTTCGAATAGGCAAAGGCGGTGCGCACATCGATCTCGCCCGCATAGCTGCCGCCCGAATTGCGCGGACTCCAGCCCTCGATGGTCACCGGCTCGTCCACCACCTTGCTGTCAGGCGTGTAGCCCGCTTCGAGTGCCGCCAGATAGACGAACAGCTTCCACGCAGAGCCGGGCTGGCGCACGGCATTCACCGCACGGTTGTAGTTGCTGGTGACGTAGTCGGTGCCGCCGACCATGGCGCGTACCGCGCCGTCCCGGTCGATAGCGACCAGCGCGCCTTGCGAGGCGCCGGGAACATTGGCCCGAATCGCTGCCGTCGCCGCATTTTGCATGGCTATGTCGATTGTCGTCCACACCTCGATCGGCTCGGTGGTGTCGGGCAGGACGATGTCGAGCTGCGGCAGCACCCAGTCGGTAAAATACCGCACGGAGTTCTGGCCCTTTTCCTTGGCCAGCCGCACCGCGTCCAGATCGGTCGAAGCGGCCTCGCCGCGGGTAATGTAGCCGTTTTCCGCCATCACTGACAGCACGACTCGCGCCCTGCCCTGGGCAGCATCGATGTCGGCCGTAGGCGAATAGCGTGACGGGGCCTTCACCAGGCCGGCGATGATCGCGGCCTCAGACAGCGAAAGCTGGCTCGCCGAATGGTCGAAAAACCTGCGGCTGGCGGCATCGATCCCGTAGGCGCCGCCGCCGAAATAGACCTTGTTGAGATAAAGCTCGAGCACTTCCTGCTTGCTAAACTTCGTCTCGAGCGCCAGCGCCAGCACGCCCTCGCGCAGCTTGCGGCCGAAGGTGCGGCTGTTGTTGAGGAAAATGTTGCGCGCAAGCTGCTGCGTGATGGTCGATGCACCCTCGCTGGCGGAACCGCTGCGCGCCCATACCATCAGCGCGCGCGCGATACCGACCGGATCGACGCCAAAGTGCGAATAGAACCGCCGGTCCTCGACCGCGACCATGGCGTCCTTCATCACCGGCGGGATGCCGCGGTATTCGATCCACTTGCCGTAACTTGGCCCGAGCGAGACGATCTCGGTCCCGTCCATGGCGCGAACCACGATCATCTGACCCTGTTTGCTGCTCTTCAGCTCTTCGAAACCGGGGAGGTCGCGCGCGGCCATGTAGACGGCAGTGCCAAGGAAAATAGCGCCGAGCAGGGCGACGGCGAAGCCCCAGACGAATGCACCGCGCACCAGCCTACGCCAAAACGAGCGCTTGGGCTTTTCCTTGCTGCTCCGCATTCGCGGTGGCGGGGGCGGCGGTGTGGAACCGCCCCTGCGCGAAGGGTGACGGCGCGGTGGTGAGGCCATGGGCTAGACTGCGGTCCCTGTGACGCCAGAACGTGCCGGCGCGATTACACCCTCACTGCCCCGGATGGTAGCCGCCGGTGGCAAACAAACGGGGCATATCGCGCCGGGAACGCGACAGAGAGATCAGGTCTGGTCACCCTCGAAATCGAGCGAGGCGGAATTGATGCAATAGCGCAGCCCCCCGGCCTCACGCGGACCATCTGGAAACACATGGCCCAGATGGCCCTCGCACTTTGCGCAGCGCACCTCGGTGCGCACCATGCCGTGCGCCGTATCGACATGCTCGTCGACCGCATCTGGAGCGACCGGTGCGGTATAGCTCGGCCAGCCAGATCCGGAATTGTACTTAGTTTCCGAGGAGAACAGCGGCGCGCCGCAGCCCGCGCACTTGTACATGCCGGGAGCCTTGTTGCTCTCATATTGGCCGGTAAAGGCCCGCTCGGTCCCTGCCTGACGCAGGATGTGAAACTTCTCCGGCCCGAGCCTCTCGAGCCATTCCTGTTCGGTGAGGGTCAGCTTTCCGGTCATTCGTACGTCTCCTTCAGGCCCCGAATATGTGGCCCGCAAACCTCGCCTTCAACCCGCCGCTTCCACCAGCAGCATGGTTCCATCGTGCCCGGTGACCTTGAGCCGCGTGCCGACGGGTGCATCCGCGCCGCGAGCAAGCCACTCGCTGTCGCCCAGCTTCACCTTGCCGGTGCCACCCTCGATCGCCTGGGTCACCACCACGCTTTCGCCGACAAGGCGGTCCGCCCGTTTGTTCATCATCGGGTCGGCCTCGTGGATCGGGTTGTTGCGGATGTAGCGCCGCCCCATGAACACCGCGACCACGGCAAGAACCGCAAAGACCACGATCTGCACAGGCACCCCGACCGGGGTCAGCCAGGCAAGCGCACCCACAATCAGCGCCGCGCCAGCCAGCCAGATCAGGAATACGCCGGGCGCGACCATTTCGGCA
>JAURNJ010000145.1 GCA_030830245.1 Novosphingobium sp.
ATTGCTCGACCCGGTTGCCATCGGCATCGACGACCGACGGTGCGATGCCTTGTTCCCCTTCATCGGCGCCGAGCACGATCCCGACGACGCAGGCTTCTGTCTTCTTGCGAACCAACTCGGCCTGCGTCCAATCGTCGAGATCGCGCAGGGCTCGCATCACCGGCGTACCCCATGGCACCCCACGCGCTTGGGTTCGCTGCTTCTCGTAGAGATGGGCAATGTCGCTGGCCGGGATCGCCAGGCTATCGAGGCGCCGGCGCGTCGAGACGACCGTATCGCCCGGATGCTGCGCAAAGAGCCAATAGGCGCGTCGTTGGCCGATGCCGTTAAACTCGACTCCTTGGACGATCCGTCCGCCATCGACAAGGTCACCGTTGCGGCTGGCGTCCAGCATATCGGCTTCGAGCAGCTGCAATTGCAGCGGTACGTCGAGCCCATCACTCGCCCGACGAGGTCTGCGCCGGATCAGCACCTCGCCCGCTTCGACCATCTGCCGACAGGCGAGCGTCTGGATTCCCAGGAAATCCAGCTGACCATCAGCATCACAGCGGACCGACCATGCCTCCCAGAGGGCCGTGGTCTGTGCATCGAGCTTCTCGTTGCCGCTTGCCGCGCGGGCAATGATGCCCGAGCCGATGATGTTGTTCACGAGAACCGACACTGCCTTGGCGGCGTGCGGGTTGTTGCGGACCAGATCGCGCATACGATCCCGCAGCAGGGCGCCGGCGGTCCCTATCTCGCTGTCGGCGGATGTGCCGGCGCTACGCCAGCCATCGGTCCGTCGTCCCTTGGCCGCGCCATCATAGCCGCGGGCCAGGGCATCCAGATGGTCGCGCGCTTGGACCCGTCTGAGCGCCGTGCGTGGCGCGACCGAGCCTATAGCGCGATCAAGCCAGGTCACGCGGCCCATCAGCGATCCCCGCGTGCAAAACCGGCAAGGCCGGCGACCGGAGCACGGCCGGCAGAATTCCCGATCAATTCGCGCTCGACTGTGCGGATCCGCGACAGCAGGTCGGATGCAGACCCGTATTCGACGGTCTTGCCCTCGTAGCTGACCCGCAGCGTGCCGGATGCGTAGGCACGTCGCAGGGCTTCGAGTTCAGCGGTCGTCCAGCTCATCGCAGCCATCCTTTGTCGACGCCCGAGAGCCAGTCAGAGCGGCGTTTGCCTCCAATCGCGGGAGCACGCGCCAACACACCGGCTGCAATCGAGGCGTCGGGTTTCACATCCAGCATGTGTTCGGGCATGGGCCCGACCTGATCCTCCAGGTCGCGCCACTTCTCATCGGTCCAGCGATCAACGCCCGCGATCCATGCCGCCGCACGGGCGTAGACCCGGCAGTCGAGCACCTCGTTGCGTTCCCTGAGCTTCTGCCATTCGAGCTTCTGAAACCCACGGCGGGTCTTCACGCTGATCAGCTGCTCTGCAACCAGCTGCTTGACCCATTCCGCCTCAAGCCCGCGCGGCAAGTGCACATATCCGGCGGGATGGCGCGCCCCATCGAGAATGTCCTCATCAGTCGGCCGCACAAGGCGCAGATAGCGATAGGTCTCGCTCTTGAAAGTCGCGACCGCGACGGTCCAGAGCCTGGCGCCACGGCGCAGTCTTTTGCCCCCCTCCGTCACATCCACGAAGGTTGGACCGACGACCGGCGCGGCGCGATTGAAGCCCTCGACGCCTTTGAGCGGCGCGACTTGCGCATGCCCCATGGCGCGCGCCCATGAATAGACGGCGGCTGCCTCATAGCCCGTGTCGATCCCGAGCTTGGCGAGGCCGAGCCTTGCGCCATGAGCGTGCGGCCAGGTGCGATTGAGCAGAGACCCCAGTTCCGACCAGCACTCTGGATTATCGGGTCCGCCATCGATGACGATGTGGTCGACGAGCCAGCTCGTAAGATCGCGTCCCCATGCCCAGATCGAGACTTCGATCCGGTCCTTCTGCACATCGGCGCCGGCCGTCAGAAACAGGCCGCCGCTTGGTACGGTACCGATCTGCCAATCTTCGCGCCGGTCATAAATCCGCTGCCAGTCCGGCGCATCGCCAGTCTCGATCCAGGTCTCGCCCAGAACGCTGTTCTTGAAGCTGCGCTTGGCTTCATCGCTCGACTGGGATGTTTCCCACATCCGGGCGATCATGGCCCAACTCATCCACCCGACCGGGGAGTAGAGCGCCGAGAGGTGGAACCCAATCGTGCCGGGATCCCTCGCCTCGGCGGTGGCGCGCCATTCGCCGTCTTCGAGCATTGCGATCTTGTGATGCTCTTCGATCGGGGTATCACAGGCGTCGCAGATGTAGTGCGCCGTCTCCGGCTTGCCCTTGTCCCAGCGGAGCCTCTCGAAGCGCAGCCACTGGCGGTGTTGGCAATGCGGGCATGGCACGAAGAAACGCTGCTGGTCGGACGCTTCGAATTCGCGTTCGATCCGCGACACGCCATGGATTGTCGGCGTCGACGCGAGGAACACCTTCGACCGCCAAGAGAAGGTCCTAGTGCGCGCTTCAGCAAGCGCGACCGGATCGCCTTCCTCGTCGGCCGAGGGCGGATAAGCATCGACCTCGTCCAGAAACAAATAGCGCGCCGGCATTGAGCGCAGCCCCACCGCGCTGTTCGCCCCGGTGATGACCAGAAGCCCTGCCGGAAACTCCTTCGACAGGACCGTGTTACCGGCGTCCCGCGCCCGGGACGGCTTGACCCGCTCGCGCAAGCTCGGGCTCTCAGCGATCAGCGGCTCGATGCGTTGACGCGAGAACCGCTTGGCAAGCTCCACTGTCGGCTGAACCGAAAGCATCGGCCCCGGCGCATGGTGAATCACATAGCCGATCCAGTTGTTTCCAGCTTCCGTTGCGCCAACCTGCGCCGCCTTCATGAAGACGATGCGCCGGACTGGATGCGACGGCGATAGCGCGTCCATGATCGCGCGCATGTAGGGCGTGCGATCCGTTCTGTAGCGCCCGGGCTCGGCCGAGGCGCGTGGGCTCAAGAAGCGATGACGATCGGCCCATTCCGAGACGGTAAGCAGTGGGTCGGGCGTGAGCCCGTCGCGCCAGGATCTCCAGAGTTCGTCTGCGCCTTCAAAGGCGAAAGCATCAACGGAACTCAGGTCGGATCTCGGCAAGCTCGGCGAGATGGGCGCGGACATGCGTCTCAAGAACCTTTTGCATCGGATGCGCTTCGACGCCGAGTTCAGCCGCCATCAGGGCTGCGATGCGCGCTGGCCAATTGACCCATGTGTCGCGCTCCTCGCGCGCAAGCCGGAATACCAGCGCCGTCGCCCGCGAACGGTCGACGACTTCGTTCTTCATCTTCTGAAGCCTGAGGCGACGCTCCTGGGCCTTGAGCACCTCGTTGGCGGTCTTGGCTTGCAGGAACGTCGTCCCACCGCCGTTGGGCGGGGCGGCGATACCATTCTCCCGCAGCGTGTCGCCGACAGCGGACAGGGCGGTATCAGGGACCGGCCTGAGCTTCGTGGCGCTCGGAGTGGAACGCTGCTTCGAGGGATCGGTCATGGCGGCGCGACGCGCGTCGCTGGCTGCCGCGTCGATCGATCCATCAGGCAGCAGAACCAGCCGTCCCGCGAGCCTTGCCTTCTGGATCGCGCCGCGAGACAGCCCGACATGGGCTGCATATTGGCGCTCGCTCATGCCCTTCATGGATAGATCCTGACGTCAGGAGACGTCCGGATCCTTCATCCAGGCAGGGATGTCGCGCTCGGCATGGAGCACGCGCCAGACGTCAATGTGGGTCTCGCGCTCGAGGTAGAACACGAGATAGGGATACCGCTTCAGCGGCCAGAACTTGAGGCCCTGCAAATCCAGCTCATGGGCATACCGGCTGGAGCCGCTCGCAGGGTGCCGCGCGATATGCTGGTAGGCCCGCTCCACGGCATCGACGAAGCCCAAGGCGACGGCTTCTCCGGCCTGGTCGAGATAGTGGTCGAGGGCCTCTTCGACGTCCCGGTTGGCCAGCTCGCGCGGAATGACCGGTTTGGCGCTCACGTCGCCTGACGGCTGCGGGCCCGGGCGCGCAGCCCCTCGAAGTAGCCCTCATCTGCCGCAGCGGCCGGCGCCGACTGGGCGCCCTGTAGGAGCAAGCCACGCAGATGCTGACGATCGAGGTCTTTGCGGATGAGCTCGCGGACATACTCGCTGCTCGTCCCAAAGCCGCGCGCAGCGACCTGCTCGTCCACGAAGGATTTGAGCGATTCCGGCAGGGAGATGTTCATCGTGGTCATGGGCGCAAGATAGCCAGTTTGGCAAAAATTGGCAAGATCCGCCGTACGGAGAGCCAGGACCGGCGCGCGGCGGAACAGGCAAAAAAAGCAATCGAATGATGCACTTATCGCCTTGCTAGGGGCACCGATCAGAGCCTGTATGGGGTCACAAACAAGCGCAGGAGAGCGCCGTGACCAAGACCGCCGCCAAGCAAACCGCCCTCGACGCATTCATCGCAAGGAAGGCCGAAATCGACGCTGCGCTCGAACGCCTGCAGGCGCTCAGCGATGACCATTTCGACTACGCCCCTGAGGAGATCCATTGGGGTCATGTCGGAACCCTTGCCCACTACGCAGAGCTGCTGAAGCGCATCACCGACAGCGCCTTCAAGGAAGGCAAACACGCCGATTGACGAGCGCCCGGCGCACTCACAGCCCCGACCGGTATTGCCGGCGGGGCTTGGGGTCCTAGCAGCGCCGCGAGGGTCGCGGACGCCGCTTAAAACGAAAGGATCCCGCCATGAAGCTTTCCGACACGCAGCTTGTCATTCTCACCGCCGCCGCGCAGCGATCGAATTTGCTCGCGCTTCCACTGCCGCAGAACCTCAAAGGCGGCGCGGCGCAAAAGGTTGTCGCTTCGCTGCTGAAGCAGGGCTTGCTGGAAGAAATTGACGCTGACACGCGGACCGGTGAGCCGGTCTGGCGCAAAACCGGCGACGTTCATGGCGTTACGCTCGCCATCACCGAGCAGGGGCTTGCCGCCATTGGCATCGAGCCAGATGAAGCCGACAACGCACCCGCGAGTGAGACAGAAGAGCCGCCGCAGGAATCCGCGCCGCATCGCGAAGCCGAGGCCGCGCAATCGACGCGTATGCCGCGCGCCGGGACCAAGCAGGCCGCGTTGATCGCCATGCTGTGCGCGCCGGACGGTGCGACCATCGAGGAGATCACCACCGCCACAGGCTGGCAGGCCCACACGGTGCGCGGGGCCATCGCCGGAGCACTGAAGAAGAATCTCGGGCTCGACGTGACCTCCGAGAAGGTCGAGGGACGCGGGCGGGCTTACCGGATCGTCTGATAGCCAAAATCCTCGACGCGCATCGATAAGGACGCTATATTCGCACCGAATTCGATGCGCGTCAGGAGGCCAGCCATGAATATCACAGAAGACATCAGCCCGCTGACCGAGTTCAAGCGGGAGTCGGCGCGCATGATCGCGCACATCAAGGAAACTGGGCGGCCGCAGATCCTGACCGTGAACGGCAAGCCATCCGTCGTCGTGATGGACGCCGCCGCATGGCAGGACATGCAGGACCAGCTCGACTACGCCGAGACCGTTGCGGGAATCCGCAAGGGTCTGACGCAGACCCGCGCCGGTGAAGGCGTCGAGGCCAGCCGGTTCTTCGATGAGCTTGCCCAATCCAAATGACTTCGCCATTGCCCGTGATCATCACGCCGAACGCGGCGAATGATCTGACGGAAGCATGGGTCTGGCTGCGTGAACGCAACCCGCGGGCTGCGGACGAATGGCTATCGGACATCCGGGGCACGATCCTTGGCCTCGGCGCCATGCCCGAGGCGCATCCGATCGCGCCTGAGTCTCAGGCGTTCGAACTGCCGATCCGTCGCGCCCTCTATGGCCGCGCAACGCGTTGGCGCATCTACTATGCCATCATCGACGGAATGGTGCAGGTTCTTCATGTCCGGCATGGTCGCCGCAGTGATTGGCAACCCTGATCGCTTCAAACAGCCGTCGCAGAGCAAATGACCGTGAGATGCTCACTACTGTGAAGATCGCGCCGATCATTAGGTTCTCCACCAGCGTCGTGTGCAGCGCGAACAGGGGAAACACGAGCTGCTGGCTGAGCACGGCGACGCCGTAGCCGATCGCGACATTGGCAAGCGATTCCACCAACGACATACGTCGTGACTGCTTCATGCCGCCTCCGTCGTAGGGTTCGCTCCAAGCCGCTCGGCTTTGATGACGTCAAAGCTTCGGCCGTCACCTTCCAGGATTGCGACGCTGCACGTCTGCGCTTGCCAGCGCTCCACCGCCACATCGACATATGCAGGGCTTATCTCCATCGCGAAGACACGGCGACCATTGGCTTCGCCTGCCATAATCTGCGAGCCAGATCCGGAGAATGGTTCGTAGCAGAGCCCACCCCGCGCCACGTGCTGGCGCATCGGAATTCCGAAGGCATCGAGCGGCTTCGGCGTTGGATGATCAGGGCGTTCTTCCCTCGCGAAGCTCGGTAGTTGCCAGGTCGAGGACAGCGTTTCCTCGGCTACTTTCGGTGGTCGGTTTGGGCGACGCCAGCCCATGAAGCAAGGCTCATGTTTCCAGAGATAATGAGACCGGGTGAGCACACCGCGTTCCTTCACCCAGATGATCTGCTGATGGACGAAGGCGCCGGCCTTCTCCCAGCAAGCTTCCAGCATGGCCTGTCGGCGAGACGCATGCCAACAGTACCAGGCCGCATCATCGGTAATAGCTTCGGCAACGGCCGCTGCGATGAAGTTGTCATAGAGTTCAGCGCCCTGGGAGCTGTCGTCCCATGTCACACTCTCGCTCTCTGCTGGATCTTTTTTACGCTTCGGATGGTTCGAGCCATCGTAATCTACGAGATATGGTGGATCGGTCGCGAACAAGACGGCACGCTCGCCATTCATCAGGCGGCGCACATTGGCGTGGCTGGTGCTGTCGCCGCAAAGAAGCCGGTGGTCACCCAGGATCCAAAGATCGCCCGTGCGCGACGCCGGATTGCGGGGCGGCTCAGGGATGGTCAGCGGCGGCGGCGATCCCTTGCTCTCAGAACTTCCCTCAGCTGTTTCCGGCTCGAAGGTGAGCAGCTTGTCGAGTTCACCGTCGGAGAAGCCGACCAGGGACAGGTCGAAATCATCGGCCAGCAGGCTCTGAAGTTCCACGGATAGAAGGGCCTGATCCCAACCGCCGAGTTCCGTCAGCTTGTTGTCGGCGATCCTGTAGGCTCGGCGCTGAGCCTCACTCAGATGGTCGAGGACTATTACCGGAGCCTCAGTAAGGCCGAGCCGGGTGGCGGCCAGGACACGGCCGTGTCCAGCGATCAGTTCACCATCCTTCGCGACGAGGCACGGCACGGTCCAGCCAAACGCCGCCATGCTGGCGGCGAGCTTCGCCACCTGATCATCGTCATGGGCTTTGGGGTTGGCGGCATAGGGCTGCAGCTTGGCCAGCGGCCAGGTCTCGATCCGCTCAGGGGCGAAGCTCAGCGTCATAAAGGGCGTGTATCCCGGTTTGTGGATGCCGCGCGGGGTCCGGCTCCTGGACTCCAGGTGGGGTCCAGGAGCAACGAGGCACGCGCGAAAAAGTCTGGTTCTTCAGGGCCTGCGTCAGGTCAGTGCGTTGGTATTGGTAGGCCTGGCTTCCCAAAAACCGACCCTGACGCTAGCGACGTTTCGCGCCTTGCCCTCCCGCATTACCAGGAGGGCAGGAAGGACCCGCGATATCAATGGGTTAAATCGCATTGCTCTCCGAGTAGATTTCCGGTACATTTCCGGAAATCAACTAGGAGGCGGCCGTGGCCAACGCTCGCAAGACCCCGCTCGAATCGTTCCGCAAGCGCCAGAAGCGCGAGGGCATCGTGCGTGTCGAAGTTCAGGTGCGCAAGGAAGACGCCGTCCTGCTGCGCGGCGTCGCCCAGGCGCTTGGCGATCCGGCACGCGAAGCGGAGACACGCAGCCTGCTGAAAGCCCGCTTCATTGCTCCACGCCCTGTTGGGCTCAAGGCGTTGCTGGCGTCCGCTCCCCTGGATGGGATCGAACTCGAACGCTCGCGTGACCTTGGCCGGCCGGTCGACCTGTGAGTTTCCTGATCGACACGAACGTCATATCCGAGGTCCGCAAAGGGACGCGGTGCGATCCAAACGTTGCGGCGTGGTATTCCTCGATCAAGGATTCCGATCTTTATCTCAGCGCGCTGATCCTCGGCGAGATCCGCAAAGGCATCGAGCTTGCTCGCCCGCGCGACCCGGCAAAGGCCGAGGCCTTGCAAGGGTGGCTCGACGCTGTCGTTGAGGCTTTCGCCGATCGCGTGATCCCTGTCGATCGTTTCGTCAGTGACGCGTGGGGTCGCATGAGCGCCATGCGTCCCATTCCCGTCATCGACGGGTTGCTCGCGGCGACCGCCAAAGTTCATGACCTTACGCTGGTGACACGCAACGACGCCGATGTTGCCGGCCTTGGCGTGCGCGTCCTCAACCCGTTCAAGGTATAATCGGATCGACCGACGGGCCGGTTCCGGAATGGGCGTAATCGGGTGTGCATTCGGGTATGGGTAATGCCATCGACGCGGAAACCGTTTAGAGGGTCACCGCCGTGGATATCACGCCAATCAAGACCCAGCGCGATTACCGCCGCGCCCACAAGTAAGTCGCGGGCCTGATGACCGCAAAGCGCGGCACGCCCGAAGGCGATCGGCTGGATGTTCTGGTGACGTTGATCGACGCTTGGGAAGCCAAGCACTACCCGCTCGACCGTCCTGATCCCGTCAAGGCCATCAAGTACCACATGGACCAGGGTGGACTGGAGCCTCGGGATCTCATCCCGTTCATCGGCAGCCGCAACCGGGTCTATGAGGTCCTCAACCGCAAGCGCCCGCTCACGCTCAAAATGATCTGGCAGCTGCATGACGGGCTCGGCATCCCGGCGGAGTCGCTGATCAAGAGCGGGCAGGATCACGCGGCTTGAAAATTTCCGTGGCCACGCTTGCCGAGCCCGATGGGGAGCAATGATCGGGAGCACGGCCTCGCGCGAGACCAAATGTCGCGTTGGCGCCAGCGCGCTCGTCTCGTGAGGATGGCAGAAAATCTAGCCCAATCCGGCGTTTCTGTCCCTTCGAAAAGTGTCCGGCGGACGCTTTACTTTGCATCACTCCGCGTTGCGACAACTCCCCAAAAGAATGCTCGTGGACGGCCTGGCACCTGACGTCAGTCAAGGATGCTCTTCTCGGCCTGCACCTGCGACAAGCTGAGCCGGGCAACAACTTCAGTATCAGCCAAAGCAATCTCGCGTTGGGTGAAAGCTACAGGTGCCGTGCGACATCCATGCGCTGATGCAGCACGCGAACAACGACAAGGTCCGATTCGGTGAGGCGGTAGAATACAAGATGAGAACCGACCGAATGTGTTAAGTAGCCATCTCGGATATCGACGAGACGCCCGATCTTCCTACCATTCGCCAGATCGTCAAACGCCTCGACGATGGCGGCGTGGTAGCTGTCAGCCTGCGCAAGCGACCAGGTCTTGAAGGTGTAAAGCCAGATTTCTTCGAGGTCGGCTTCTGCCCGGGGTGAAAGCAGACAGGCCCGGCTTTTACCCGGCATGCTTGGTTCGCATGCGCTTCAGGAACGCGTCACTGTCGAGCGGCGCCGGCTGACCGGATTGCTCTCCGACGATCAGCGCGTCCTGGAGAGCCTTCACCTTGGCCTCATGCTCTTCCAGAAGCCGCAAACCCGCCCGCACGACATCGCTGGCCGAGCCGTAGCGGCCGGTTTGAACCTGCCCATCAATGAATGCGGCGAAATGGTCGCCTAGGGAAACGGATGTATTGCGCGCCATGCCACGCCTCCTTGGACGTGGGCAGCATATACCATTTTTTGGTACATTTGGATAGGCCGATCCATCTGTTTATCTCAGGCAGAATTATCATCGAACGACGACATCGTACGCTGTCACCGTTCGATGACTTTTTCGCTTGTCGCCGAACGGCGACAATGCTGTATTGTATGCGAACGACGACAATTGAACGAGGCGCTGTGCACAATCGAACGCCTTTGGACTTCGGGCTGGTCATCCGTCATCGGAGAAGGCAGCTCGCGCTCAACCAAGCAGATCTTGCTCGCCGCGTCGGCGTTAGCCGCCAATGGATAGTGGCCGTCGAGCAAGGCAAAGCGCGGGCGGAATTGGGCCTCGTCCTACGCACCCTCGCGGCGCTCGACTTGAAGCTAGCGCTAGAGGCATGCGTCGACGCAGCCACGCCGAGTGTCGATAGCGTCGTACCGATCGACATTGATGCCGTCGTCGAGGCCGCAAAACGTCGGGGCACGTGACATGCTCCCCGACAAACGATGCGCCGGCCAAATCCACTGATCGTGCCTTCTGCTAGGGTTGCGGCCCCGGTGGGCGCACCAGCTCAATGATATATCGCCTCGAACGCTTGCCAGGGACTCGCCGCCCGTTGAGTTGCCAAGCAATTACGCAGAGCGCGTAGAGCCAGTGCTCATGCGCCGCAGAGCGCTGCATGCCGACCGCCCAGCAGATCGCCTTCCACCGTTCGCCATGTGCACGCATCCAGACGATCTTGCCGTCGATCGCGTCGAGGCCGACCGTCCAGCTTAGCGTTTCCTCCATGCGGCTGATGGCGGCGGGCGAAGGCAGCACGCGCATCGGCTTTGCCTCCTGTCCGACCTTGTCGGCAAAGTCGTGCACGATCTGCGGCCAGACGTTGAAGTAGCCGCGCCGGCGGTCTGCCGGCAGACGCTTCAGCACAAAGGCCGCTTCGGAAAGACGTTCCTCGACGAGGCTCGGCGTCCATTCGGTCATTGCTGCGCCTCCTTGCGTTTGGTGCGATCGCCGTAGAGCTTCTCGCCGAGTTGTCGGATCAGTTCACGCTCCGGCCAGGTCAGCCGGGCATCGTCGAGCGAGACCGCCAGTACGCGCTGCTCGCGCCAGCCATCGCGCTTGATCTCGTCGGGTGTGCGGCGATTGCCGCCATAACCGGGGGGCGCCCACTTCACAGCACGCCTCCTCGTGTCTCCATCGCCCAGAGCAGGATCGCGAGCGCATCGGCCTCGTTGTCGTCGGCGGGGTTGAAACCGCGACTGCGCATCGCTGCCAGGACAGCCTGTTTGTCGGCATTGCCCTTGCCCGTGGCAAAGCGCTTCACGGTGCCGACGGGGACGCCCTGGTAGGCCACGCCCTTGCGCTCGCACCACGCGCTCAGCGTCGCCAGGAAGCCTCCGTAGATGTGCGCTGCATCGGTGCCGATGTGACGGCGGACCTCTTCGAAGTAGATCGCCGCCACGCCGCCTGTGTCTTCGGCGAGCCCCTCAAGCCATGTCTGGAAACGCAGGTAGCGCATGCCGCCGCCGTCGTAGCGCCCTGTGTGGAACGTCATGGTGCCGCTATGCACGACCCCCTGGACCAGACCTGCCCAACCGGTCGTGGTGCCGAGATCAAGGGCCAGGATGGTCCGGGCCGCTGGGATGACGGGCGGCGTCGACCGGAGGCCGGGCATGGTCACGGGTGCAGGGTGTGTGCTCATGGAAGTCGATCCCTGGGGGAGGTGGCGGATGGTCGAGGGGTTGAGATGCAGGCCACGCGCGCGCGAAGCCCCTGGGGGTGGGAATGGGAGACCCCGCCTGCGGCGGTCTCCCCACCCCCGAAGGGGGTGGCTTTCACCCCCTAAACTTGAACTGACCAATAGTGCATTGATTGGATTGATGTTTTTCCAGTTTCGGCAGTTTCGGAATGGCACATCGACCCAATCTGGTTGGAGCGAAGCCAAACTAGTCAGGGCGCAATTCTGACGGGGTAGTTTCGGAAACCCGCCCAATCTGATCACGGCGGACCAGAGCGAAGCGGCGAGCAGCCGTGTCGGAGCAGTTTCGGCGCTGCGCCCCATCTGGTTTAAACTGGGCAGAGCGCAGTCCTGCGGGATGTGCGTGAGGCCCGCGATCATGGCTCTTCGCCTTCCGGGTAGACCCACACCTGCGGGTTTTCGACCTCGAGCAGCACGCCCGTCTGGGGCGATTTGTAGTGGGTCGGCAGCACGGCGATGGTCGCCGGAACGACCTCGCCGGTATCGGGATCGACGGCCTCCGCGCCCGTCGGCGCGGCCATCCCTTCGACGCACAGAAAGCCGAACCGGGAACGCGACGGGCCGAGTCCGTAGGGCGTGCCGTCGCGCAGGAACTTCACGAAGCCCTTCGTGGCAAGGACGTTCAGTCGCTCGCGGATCGTGTCCTTGCCGCCAAGGCCGCCGCGGTTCTCGAAGGCTTCCGCGAACTGATTGATGGTGTAGAGCCGTCCTTCCAGCGCCTCATCCAGCAACACGCCGAGAATGACGTCGTGCTTGCGCACGCGCTCTGCATCGAGCTTGTCGCCCATGGCCTTGCGCACGAGACGCTCGCTGGACCGATCGATCTCGATCCAGCGCCCATTCGCCTTGTCGATGACGATCGGCTCGATGCCCGGCCCGTTGCGCAGCTCGAAATGCAGCATCCGCTCCGGTCGGTCTTCGTCGGGCCGATGCATGATGATGCCGGATGTGTAGAAGCTGCGGAGCGATCCTGCGCCAGAAAGCGCCATGAACGGATCCTCGATGAGCTGCTTCTTCGTAATCTTGCGAGTGTGGTGGCACAGGATCAGGCCGGCATCGGGCGCAACCGCGTCGCGCAGCGCTTCGATCCGGGCCTGCAGGAAGAAGAGCATCGCGGTGTTGTCGTTCTCACCGCCTCCCTCCGCTCCGCCATCGAAGAGGTTGCGGATCGGATCGATGCAGAGGATGTCCGGCGCGCTGTGACCGTAATGCGCGCGGACGGCGGCTGTGGTCAGCGCAACGCCGCCCGCATCAAGCAGCATGCGGACCTTGGGCGTTGCGACGAGGTTGTCACGTGCTGCCGCTATGAGCGCGGGATCGATGCGGATGGCTTGAAGGCGCTCGCGCAAATAGTGGTACTGGATCTCCGCCTGCAGATAGAAGATCCGAAGCGGCCGACTTGGCGCGAAGGCCAGGAACGGCACGCCCGCCGCCATGTGCACGAGCAGGCTGATCAGAAAGTCGCTCTTGCCGACCTTGGGCGCGCCGCCCAGTACAAGCATCCCGCCCGGCGTCAGCACGCGTGGAGCGATGATGTCGTCCGGCATGGGGCTGGTGTCGTCGAGCAGGGCGCCGAGCGTGAATGTCGGCAAGGCTGACATGGGCGGAGCGGAGAGCCGCTCCAGGGCCGGGCCGTGGCGTTCCTCGTGTAGCCGCCAGAGCCGTTGGGCTTCGCTCGCAAGGCGCTCCAGGGGCCAACACGGGCGAAGCTGGGCGGCATTGTACTGGCAGATGGCCTCCCAGGCTTCGTCACGGCTCATGCGGCCCTCGTGGGCCATGCGCACGTAATGACCGATCGCGGCGCTTGCCCCCTGGAAACGTGTCCAGTCATCCTCGCCGCCTTCACGGACCGGCGTGGTCAGGATGTCTTTGATCGAGGGTTTCTCGGACGCGGGACCAGGCTCACACCCGACGCCGGCCAACGGCGGCATGGCGTCCACCAGCTCTGCAAACTCACGCAGGTGGACTTCGGCCTGTGGGCTGTGGCGACGAATGGTGACGAGGCGTGTAAATCCGCCCTTGTGATAGACGGAGCCCGCCAGTCGGATCGGCTGGTGCGCTGAGCGAAAATGCGTGTCGCCTCCGACCTTCACGGCGATGTCGCCGCGCAGCCGACAGAGCAACGCAATATCCTCCGCCTCCGCAGGCTCACTCAGCCGCCACCAGACATGCAGCTTGTCGATGCCATCGGGGGTGCGACCGCCGCTCTCGACGATCAGCGTCGGCTCGCCAAGATGCAGTATGAGGTGGTCCAGCTTTGCGGGGATGTCGCCCGCATCGAGATCGACCAGCACGGTCTGCATTTGGCGGACATCGGCGGCCTTCGCCTTGCCGGCATCAACGACCGTGCCCGGCACCACGTAGAACGCTGCGCCTTCGCGCGCAGCCCAGCCGGCGAAGGAGATGGCTTTCTCAAGAAGGCTGCCATCGACTTCGACCCATACATTGTGCGGACGGCCTGCAATCCCCTGGCCCTTGTCGACGAACCCGCGCAGGGGAGCCCAGCCTTCGCAGTAGCCGAAGACAACGTCGAGAAAGATCGCGATCTGCTCGGGATCCGGCTCGATGTTGAACGGGTCGCTTAGCGGAGCCGCGTCGTTGAAATCGCGCCACGCATCTAGGGAGACGATGTTGCTCTCGCTCATGTGGGCAGCCCCCAGCACCGATCTGCCCATGCGCACATCCGGCATTCATGGAAGTCGCGGCTCGTGGCGATGCGCGGCAGCAATTCGCCCGCGTCGGTCGCCTGCAGGATGCGCACACCGCGATCGCTCATCCGCTGCGCCAGTGCTGCGTCGAACGGCACGAGCTCATGGTGCAGCTCCGCGGTGTCCTTGTTGATGGCCGTGAACAGCGCGGGGCTCTGCGAGATGCCCGGCACCTGCGCTTCCATGTAGGCTTGGTAGAGCGCGATCTGCGCGGCGTAGACGGGCTTTGCTACGACCACGCCCCGGGCAACCGTCTCGCGCCAGTTCTTCGCGTTCATCGTCTTGCATTCCCAGAGTGCGGGGACGGCAAGTCCGATCGCACCTGGTGTTGAGGCGATGATGCCATCGACATGTCCACGGATACGCCCGCCGGCGACGGCGAAGCCGAATTGCTCGCCATCGGGGCGATTGCCCTTGCGGGTATAGAGATCAATGTCTGCGGCGCGCAGCCAGCGGATTGCGAGGTCTTCAAGCGCGTGACCGATCTCGAAGATGCGCAACGTCTGGCCCTTGAAGTGAGAGCCCTCGTCTTTCGGCGCGCCCGTGAACTCGAATTGCAGCGCGCGTTCGCAAGCCACGCCAAGACGTGAGCCGCCGAGATAGGTTCGCGCAGACGCGGCGCCGCGCTCGGTCTCGATAGCGGCATCGATGAGCGCGTTGATCTGGTCGGCGCATGTGGCCCGATGATTGAAGTCCAGCATCAGAACGGAACCTCCGCACCTGCGCTTTGCGCCGTCGCGCGCATGGCGTCCTGGAAGCCACC
>JAURNJ010000146.1 GCA_030830245.1 Novosphingobium sp.
GAGCCCGACGATCTCGGCCGCCTCGTGGGCGTAGGTAACAAAGAAGTCCCGACACCCGGCCTCCCGCAGGACCGGGACCGCGACCTTGGCCCCTATCCCGTATGCGTCTGCCTTGACTGCCGCTCCAGTGCTGGCCGAACCCGACATGGCGTCGAGCGCACGCCAGTTAGCTGCCAGCGCCTCGCGATCAATGTCGAGTCTGAGCGCAGCGGGCGGCAGTTCAGGCAGCTTCCGCTTCCTCGAAATCGCGCGGCGGCCCGCTCTTCAGGCCCCACCACGCGACAAGCAGCGCCACCGCCGTCACCACCCAGGTGTACCACAGGCCGGAATAGGGATCGCCCGTCAACGCCACGATAAGGGCGGAAACGAAGGGCAGGAATCCGCCGAAATAGCCCGTGCCGATATGATAGGGGATCGACATCGACGAATAGCGAATCCGGGCCGGGAACATCTCGGTCAGCAGCGCCGCGACCGGGCCATAGGTCACTGCCGAAAGCAGCATCAGCCCGAACATGCCCAGGTAGACCATGAAGCCCTGGGTGAAGGTTGGGGTCACTTTTCCAAGGTTGTAGCCCGCCTCACCCAGCCAGGCGGCCAACTGCTTGGACCGCTCTGCCTTGTCATCAAAGGCATACTGTTCGAGCGACAAGGGCTCGCCGCCGACCGTCACTGAAAGTTCGCTCGCCTCGGCCCGGCTATAGGCAACGCCGACGCCGGATAGGTCCGCCAGCATCTTGGCGCATGGCGTCTCCTGTTCGGCTGCATACCAGATGTAGTCGCAATCTGATCCCGCGACCACGACCGCCTTGTCGCGGTTGGCGGCGACGAGCGCCGGATTGGCCGAGGCCCCGATCCACCAGAACAGCGGGAACAGCAGTGCCAGGATCGCAACATAGCCCAGCACGATGGGCTTCTTGCGCCCGACCCTGTCCGACAGCTTTCCCGCCAGCACGTAGAACGCCATGCCCGAAAGCGCCGCAATGCCGACGATGATTTCCGCGATGGTGTCTTCCATCCGCATCTGGCCCTTCAGAAAGCTGAGGCCATAGAACATCGAGCAATACCAGATCGCCGTCAGGCCTGCGCCGACGCCGAACAGCGCGATGAACAGCCGCTTCTTGTTTCCGGGATAGGTGAAGCTCTCGACGAAGGGATTGCCTGCCAGTTCGCCCTCTTCCTTCATTGCCTTGAAGACCGGGCTCTCGTTCAGTTTTACCCGCATCCAGAGCGATACCGCGAGCAGGAGCACCGAAAGCAGAAACGGCACTCGCCAGCCCCACTCGTTCCAGGTCTCGGTGCTCATCGCTCCCTTGCATGCGAGCACCACGACGAGGCTGAGGACAAAGCCGCCAACAACACTCGATTGAATGAAGCCGGTGAAAAATCCGCGACGGTCTGGGGGCGAATGTTCCGCGACATAGATCGCCGCACCGCCATATTCGCCGCCAAGCGCCAAGCCCTGCAGGATGCGCAGGAAAATGACGATGCCCGGCGCCCACCAGCCGATCGATTCAGCTGACGGAACCATGCCGACCCCTGCTGTCGCAACACCCATCAGGGTTACCGTGACGAGAAAGGTGTATTTGCGGCCAAGCTTGTCGCCCAGATAGCCGAACAGGATCGCGCCCAGTGGCCGGAACCCGAAGCCGACCGCGAAAACCAGCCAGAACAGCAACATTTCCAGCGTGGCATTGCCAGTGGGGAAGAAGGTCCTTGAGAGGATCGCGCCAAGCGCCCCGTAGATGAAGAAGTCATACCATTCGAAGATCGTGCCCGCCGAAGAGGCGGCGATCACCAGCCTGATGTCCGATGCAGTCGGCTCTGGTTCACCGGGATGCGTATGCGCGTCAGCCATTCAGTCTTCCCCCCTCGCAAGAATCTGCCGCCGCTTCCCTAAAGCATCGCGCGAAAAAGTGGGAACCGGTTTTTCGCAGTAAGCGATGCGGCGATTGCAAATTATCGAGCTGCGCCGCTGGAAAGCGCCTCGTCCGCCGCTTGCCAGGCGAGCAGGATCGCCCCGTGCCTTCCCGGATAATCGCGCGCGGGCGCAATAGCTTCTAGCTCCGGCCAATCCGGTTGATCGCCACCGCCGCTGAGCCAATCGCGCATTGCGGCATGAGCCCGGCGAATATCGTCCGCCGAGCGACCCGGCGCCGCGCGCGCAAACACGGCTGCGGCAGCTTGCCCGATGGCACAGGCCTGGCTGCGCAGGCCAACGTTGTCGATGCGACCGCCCCCATCGAACGAAAGGCCCAACTCGATCGTACTACCACAGCTGCGCGACCGGGCCGAACCCTTAAGCGGCAGCGCCTCGTCCCAGCCATGCCCAGCAAGCCCTGTGGCGAGTTCCAGAACCTGTGGCGTGTAGAGCGAACTGCTCGCCATTATCGATTGCCGAGAGCTTCTGCCTCGGCTTCCGCAGCCTCCCGGCGACGCTCGGCGAGCATCGCTACCAGTGTTTCGCTGCTGGCGTTGACGAATGGATAGGTGCGCGCCTGGGTGATCCAGGTCGGCCGTCCGCCCGCGCCCCAGACCGTGTCGTAGCCGAGCACCAGAATCGAGAAGGCAAGCGTGACGATGATCATGCCCTTGACCCCGCCGAAGCCGAAGCCAAGCACCCGGTCGATCGGGCCGAGCACGGATTCGCGGCTCCTGGCACCAAGCCATTTTGCGACGAGTTTGACGAAGGCGTAAGGAACCAGAAGCAGCAGGGCGAAGGCGAGCACTGCAGCACCCGAATTGGTGCCGACCTCCGGCTCGAAAAACGAAGTGAGTGGCGTGTGAAGGAAACGGATCGCGAAAAGGGCGAAGACCCACGCGGCAAGCGCGAGCACTTCCTGCACGAAGCCGCGCATAAAGCCGGTGATGGCGCCCAGCCCGACCAGCAGCAGTACCGCGATGTCAAAACCCGTCATGTCGGCGAACCTATGGTCGCGCGACGATCCGGTCAACGAGATTTGGCAGCACCATCAATGCGTCGTATTCGCGCCCGGAATCTGCACCCTTTGCGCCAGCCGGAGGGCCGAATGCCCTGCCGAAGCCAAGCTTGCCAGCTTCCTTGCGCCGCAGCCCTGGATGAGCGACCGGGCGGATTTCCCCAGCTAACGACACTTCGCCGAACCAGACTGCGTCCAGCGGCAGCGGCTTTTCCGACAGCGCCGATACCAGCGCGGCGGCAACCGCCACGTCCGCCGCCGGGTCCGACAGGCGATAACCGCCAGCGACATTGAGATAGACCTCGGCGTTGGAAAAACTGAGGCCGCAACGCGCCTCCAGCACGGCAAGCAGCATGGCCAGCCGTCCGCTGTCCCAACCCACCACGGCGCGGCGCGGCGTTGCCCCGCTGTTCAGGCGCACGACCAGCGCCTGAACTTCCACCAGCACCGGGCGCGTGCCTTCCATCGCAGGAAACACCGCGCTGCCCGGAACCGGATCTTCCCGACCGGAAAGGAACAGCATCGAAGGATTGGCGACCTCGGTCAGCCCCTCGCTCTCCATCGCGAAGACGCCGATCTCCTCGACCGGGCCGAAACGGTTCTTGAGGCTGCGCAGTATGCGGTACTGGTGGCTCCGCTC
>JAURNJ010000147.1 GCA_030830245.1 Novosphingobium sp.
CCAGTTCCTGCAACTGCGCCATCTGCTGCGGATCGTCCTGGTCGCGCACCACATAGATCACGCGCGCATTGGCGCAGGCTTCCTGGTTGAACGCGCCGATGTCCATCGCCGCGCGGGCTGCGACCTCGACCATGGTCTCGGCGCTGGCGAAGGCCTCCGGCCCGATGATCGAGCCCGAGTGCTTGGGATCGAGAGTGATGAGGTCGATGCCCGGCTGGAGATATTTGGTGACATGAGTGACCGAGGCATAGCCACCCCAGGCCACGATCTTCTCGATGTGGCGCGGCTGATAGAGCCGTTTCTCGATGCTCTCGTCGCCGCCCTTCCAGTAGGCGGCGGAAAGATGGCGCGTCACCGGATGGTCGGGCGCGGCATCGACCATGGTGCGCAGGATCGCCACCGTCGGCATCGGATCGTTCGACGGCAGCTTGATGATCGAATCCGATCGGGTCAGCGCCGAACGCAGCACGGTCATGAAAGCGACCGCCGGAGTGTTGCCCGCGATGATGTGGACCGCGCGGGCGCCGAACGCGCGCACCGACATGGTGCGACCGCTGCCGATTTCGCTCTTGACCCAGCCTTCGAGATACTCGCGGCCGATCTGGAGATCGACGAAGCGGGCGATCTTGTCACGCTCGAAGGCTTTCTGGAGCCCATCGTAGGCGGATTCCAGGATCGTCTCGGGCAGGTCCGACGTGCGCAGGCTGATTTCGAACGCCTGGCGCAAGTGCCGGTTGTGGTCGAGGCTGAGGGTCGCGCCAACGTCGGCAAGGAAATCGATGATGTCGTCGATATTGAGCGTGTAGAGGTCTTGCAGCGCCTCTGCCCTGCAAGGCAACCGGTCGGCGAACTTGCCAAGGTCGGGCGCGAGGAACTGGCCGCTGCCGCCCCGCATCGCGTGCGAGACGAGATCGGTTTCGATCACCTGCCCGCGCAGGATGAGCGGCACGACAAGGTCGGTTTGCGTGCCTTGATCGAGCGCCTGATTGTTAGGAGCGATGTTCATTGCGGCCAAACCTAGCTGTCGGACCCGCGCCTTCAACCTGGATTATTAAACGCGACAGGCCCGCAAAGCCCGCAATATCGCCGTTTAATTATTCGCCTTGTGCCGCGGCTGCGGCAGCTCCGAACTAGCGGATACCGGCTTACCGGCGGGAGAGATTCGAAATGGAAATGCAGACCGAATGGTCCGAAGAGGAACTGGCCCTAAAGGAGCGGTTCACCACCAACACCTACAAAAGCGCCGAAGGCGCGACCGGATACGGCGGCAACGATTCAGAGGCCGCCAGCGTCGGCTATTTCACCGAGGACGCGGTTTCCTGCGCGGCGGGCCATCCGGCCATGGTCGGCCACAAGGTGCTCCACGCCTGGCACAAGCGTCGCATGGACGGCCATCACATGCGCGTCCACACGATCTGCCAGCACGTCAACATCGTCGGCGAACTGGCGATCGTCGGCGGCGTGTTCCGCATCAGTCGCGACGCGGAAGATGGCGTTCCCGGTGTCGAGCATGGCGGGCGCTGGCTTTCGGTGTTGAAGAAGGTCGATGGCCAGTGGTTTACCTGGCGGGACATGGACACGCCCTCGCCCGACGCGCAGGTGCTCTACAAGGACCCGGTCGATGTCGCGCTCGGCTGGGTGCAAGCCAAGCTGCCGGAAGTCTGAGGCGCGGCAAAACATGCAGCGAATGCTGGAAGGAGAAAGATCATGGCGCTTGCCAAGGACGTAGAGCCGGTAAAGGTCGGCTTTCTGCTGGACATTATCTCGGACCCTGAAGGCAAGTCGAAGCGTCCGCCTGACCTCGCCGACGCCATGCGGCTGGTCTTCGACGATGCAGTCGAAAATGGCGTGCTCGATCGCCCGATCGAGATTGTTTATGGGCAAGCGCAGGGCTTGCCGCGCGGTTCGGTCAAGGCCGTGATCGACGAGTTCGGGCGACTGGTGGACGAAGGCTGCGTCATCGTGCTCGGCCCGCAGATTTCGGAAAACACCAGCGCGGTGCGCGAAGCCATTGAGGAGCGTTTCCGCGTGCCCGCGATCACCATGGCGGGCAGCGACAAGTGGCTCGGCGACTGGACATTCAACCTGTGCAACGGCTCGATGTCCGACGAACCCGCCTTCATCGCCCAGATGTGCAAACGCAATGGCCACAAGCGAATTGGCGTGCTGGTCGAGCGCTCGACCATCGGGCAGGAGTATCTCTCGTTCTTCCGCAGCTTCTGCGAGATCGAGGGCCTCGACATCGTCGCCGAGGCGGTAGTCGCTCAGAACTCGATCGACGGACGCGCTGCAGTGGCCCACCTCAAGGCGGCAGACTGCGATTCGATCGTGCATTGGGGGTTCGGCTACGGGCTGTTCGGCTTCAACGATGCGCTTGCCGAAGTGGGCTGGGATCCGCCGCGTTATTGCGGCACCGCGTTCGAGAACGGCTATGCGACCGAGGAACTGCGCGACTTGCACTTGGGCTGGGTGGGGCTTGAGCAGTATGACGAGGAAAACCCCGTCGCGCAGGCGTTCCTCGCCCGTTTCGAGGCGCGCTATGGTCGCCGCCCGGAATATTACATGCCCTTCCTCGCGCACGATCTCGCCAATTGCTGCGTGCAGGCAATCGCCAACGCCGCGCCGCTCTCGCCGCGCGGCGTCAAGGAAGCGCTCGAACGGGTGAAGATGATGCCTGCGGCCAGCGGATCGGCCGGAACGCGCATCTCGTTCGGCCAGTGGACCCGACGCGGCTGGATGGGAGCGGGCTATCTTACCGCGCGCTCTTTCACCGGCGATGGATTCAAGACGGAGCTGCGCGGACGCTATAGCTGATCGTCGCCGGAGCGCGGGCTCCGCAGAGAGTTCAGCTCTCCACCAGCCCCTCAATGGTTGCGTGCAGGACCGTGCGGCTGCCATCGGGCAGGACGCGCCGGGCAACGAGGTATTCAGCGCCAACCCAGCCCTGGCGCATCTGACGTCCGAACTTGATCCGCGTGCCCGGTGCGCCGCAGGCGGCGGGCATCATCTTGATGCGTTCGAGCGCGTCGCGCACGCCATAACCCGTCAGTGGCTGAGCCCCGGCAATGCCGCGAAGCATCACGCGGGCCATGTCGTATGCATAAACCGAAACGTAGTTTTCCGGACGGTGCCCACAGCGTGCCTCGAAGCGATCAAGGAAGGCCTGACCGGTCGGATTGCGCTCGTCGTATTGCTCAAGGCCGACCCATCCGGCGAGCTTCTGCCGCACTTCAGGGCTGGCCGTGGCCATGAAAGATGTCTGCGTGTATCGCGGCGGGAGCCACCCTATCTGCTCGAGCGCCGGGTTCATGTTGA
>JAURNJ010000148.1 GCA_030830245.1 Novosphingobium sp.
AGGATGCCGACGTGACCTGGCGCCTGCACCGTTTGCTCAAGCCGCGCCTGTCGGAAGAAAGCTCCACCCGCATCTACGAGCGGGTCGATCGCCCGCTGATCCCGGTCGTCGCGCAGATGGAGCGCCACGGCATCAAGGTCGATCGCGAGCGGCTTGCGCATCTTTCCGCCGGATTTGGAGAGCAGATGGCGTTGCTCGAAAGCGAAATTCACGGCCTCGCGGGCGAACCTTTCGCCATCGCCAGCCCCAAACAGCTGGGCGACATCCTGTTCGACAAGATGGGCCTGAAGGGCGGCAGGAAAGGCAAGAGCGGCCAGTATTCGACCGACCAGTCGGTGCTCGAAGCGCTTGCCGCGCAAGGCGTCGAGCTTGCAGGCAAGGTGCTCGACTGGCGCCAGCTCGCCAAGCTGCGCTCGACTTATACCGAGGCGCTGCAGGCCGCGATCAACCCCGATACCGGGCGGGTCCACACCAGTTACTCGCTGGTCGGGGCGCAGACCGGGCGGCTGTCCTCGACCGAGCCGAACCTGCAGAACATCCCGATCCGCACCGAGATCGGCCGCCAGATTCGCGAATGCTTCGTCGCCCAGCCGGGAAACGTCCTGCTTGCCGCCGACTATTCGCAGATCGAGCTGCGCCTCGCCGCGCACATGTGCGACGTGCCGACGCTGAAGGAAGCCTTCGCGGCGGGCGAAGACATCCACGCCCGCACCGCCAATGAGATGTTCGGCCATGTGGATCGCGACACCCGGGCGCGGGCAAAGACGATCAACTTCGCGATCCTCTACGGCATCTCGCGCTGGGGGCTTGCCGGCCGCCTCGGGGTCGAACCTGACGAGGCACAGGCGATGATCGACCGCTATTTCGAACGGTTCCCCGGTATCCAGCGCTATATCCACGAAACCCTGGAGACAGTCCGGGCTTGCGGCTATTCGCAAACGCTGTTCGGGCGCAAGACCTGGTTCCCCCGGATCAATTCCAAGAACCAGGCTGAGCGTCAGGGAAGCGAACGCGCTGCGATCAATGCGCCGATCCAGGGTTCTTCGGCGGATATCATCAAGCGGGCGATGGCGCGGATGATGCCCGCGCTTGCCGAAGCTGGCCTCCCCCATGTCCGCATGCTGCTCCAGGTCCACGACGAACTCGTGTTCGAACTGCCCGAGGGTGACGTGGCGGCAGCGAGCGCAGTAATCGAGCGAGTGATGGCCCTGGCGGCAGAACCATCGGTAAGGCTGTCGGTTCCGCTGGGTGTCGAGATCGGCCACGGCCCGAGCTGGGGCGCGGCGCATTGATCCCGGACCTGCTTCACTGGTCCAAGGCGACGGCCAGCGCCGGAATCACGGCAGGCGTTGCGATTGGGGCAGCGCTTGCCTTCCACTTCCTCCTGTTCGCCGTGCTGGCGCGCATCGCGCGGCTTTCGGCCAGCGAGGCGGGTACCGAAATCCTGCGCCGCCTGCGCCAGCCGGTGCGCTGGGTCGTGGTCGCGGTTGCCCTGTCGCTGGCGGCGGAAGGCAATGCGACGCTAGCGCACGTCTGGGATGCGGCGGCGCGCTTTGCAGTTCCCGCGCTGCTGGGCTGGAGCGCCTATGCACTGATCGAGGCACTGGCCTTCCTTATCGCCCGCCGGGCGGAAAGCGTCAGCGACCAGATCGTTGCACGCAGCCGCCAGACCCGCGTCACCATCCTGTCGCGCTCGGCTGGCGCGGTGGTCATCGTGGTTACCGTGGCGCTGATGCTGTTCAACGTGCCTGCGGTGCGCAGCGTGGGCGTAACCCTGATGGCTTCGGCGGGCCTTGCCGCGCTGGCCGTGGGCGCAGCCGCACAACCGGCCCTGAAGTCGCTGATTGCCGGTCTGCAAATGGCGATCACCGAGCCGATTCGGATCGGCGACCTCGTCGCTATCGATAATGAGAGCGGGCGGATCGAGGACATCCGCATGACCTATGTCGTCATCCGCACCGGCGACGAGCGGCGGGTGATCGTGCCGACCTCCAAGTTCCTCGACACCACCTTCGAGAACTGGACGCGGGTGGCGAGCGGCATCACCGGCTCGGTAGTGCTGCCAGTTAAGCCCGGCTTTGCATTCGGTCCGATTCGCGAGGCCTATATGGCGCGGATCGCGCTGCGCCCCGAATGGGACGAGCGCACCGCAATGCTCAACGTTTCGGAAGTGCGCGTCGGCTCGGTGGAACTGCGTTTCGTGATGAGCGCGCGTGATCCCGGCTCGCTCGACAAGCTGCGCTTCGCCATGCGCGAATTGATGCTCGAATGGCTGCGCGAGGAAATGCCCGAAGCCTTGTGCAACGAGGTATGAGCGAATGGGCGGCCCACCCCGAGGGGAGGGGCCGCCGCAAACTCAGCTATGCTTCCTGCCCCGCGTGCTCTCGACCATTCCCGGCGCGAGGAAGCCGATCGGTGCGACCGCCATCGCCCGCTTTTTCAGCTCGCCGCGCATTTTCTTGTATTCCTCCTCCATCTCGGACGTGACCGTGGCGCGCGAATCTTCCAGCGCCTCGGCAAAGTCGGCAGCATCGACCTTTGACACATCTGCGCCATGGCGGCGCAGCGCGACCAGTCCGGCGCGGCGGACAACATCCTCAAGGTCTGCACCCGTGAAGCGCTCGGTCTCGGCGGCGACCTTGCCCAGGTCGACATCCTTGGCGAGCGGCATCTTCGCGGTGTGGATCTTCAGGATATGCTCGCGGCCCTGCTCGTCAGGCGTGCCGACATAGACCAGCTCGTCGAACCTGCCGGGCCGCAGCAGCGCCGGATCGACCAGCGCCGGGCGGTTGGTCGCGCCGATCACGACCACCGATTGCAACTCCTCCATGCCGTCCATCTCGGCCAGGATGGTGTTGACCACGCGCGCCGTTACCTGCGGTTCGCCAGTGCCACCACCGCTGCCCCGCGCGGGAACCAGCGAATCGATCTCGTCTATGAAGATAACGCAGGGCGCGACCTGCCGGGCGCGGGCGAACAGCCGCGAAATCTGCTGTTCGCTCTCGCCGTACCACTTGCTGAGCAGGTCGGATGACTTGATCGAGATGAAATTGGCCTCTGCTTCCTTGGCGACTGCCTTGGCCAGCAGGGTCTTGCCGGTGCCCGGCGGACCATAGAGCAGGAAGCCCTTGGCCGGGCGGATACCCAGCTTGTGGAACGCCTCGGGATGCTTGAGCGGGAGCTCGACGCCTTCCTTGAGCTTGTCCTGCGCTTCGCCGAGCCCGCCGACATCGCCCCAGCCGACATCGGGCATCTGGACCATGACCTCACGCATCGCCGATGGCTGCACGCGCTTCAGGGCAGCGATGAAATCGTCGCGTTCGACCGACAGGCTTTCCAGCACCTCGGCAGGGATCGTGCGTGCCTCCAGATCGAGCTGCGGCATGATCCGGCGCACCGCGTCGATCGCAGCCTCGCGCGCGAGCGCGGCAATGTCCGCGCCGACAAAGCCGTGGGTGGTGCGCGCCAGCTCGCCAAGGTCCACGCCTTCGCCAAGCGGCATGCCGCGCGTGTGGATGCCGATGATCTCGCGCCTGCCCTTCTCGTCAGGCACCCCGATCACGATCTCGCGATCGAACCGGCCCGGTCGGCGCAAGGCCTCGTCGATGGCGTCGGGCCGATTGGTGGCGGCAATCACCACCACGTTGGCGCGCGAATTGAGCCCGTCCATCAGCGTGAGAAGCTGCGCGACGAGCCGCTTCTCAGTCTCGCCGTGGACCTGTGTCCGCTTGGGCGCGATCGAATCGATCTCGTCGATGAAGATTATCGAGGGCGCGGCCTTCTGTGCCTCCTCGAACACCTCGCGCAGGCGCTTTTCGCTCTCGCCATAGCCGGAACCCATGATCTCGGGCCCGTTGATCAGCAGGAAGTTGGCGTCGCTTTCGTTGGCGACGGCCTGCGCCAGGCGCGTCTTGCCCGTTCCCGGCGGGCCGTGGAGCAGCACGCCGCGCGGCGGATCGACTCCGAGCCGGGTGAACAGTTCGGGATAGCGCAGCGGCAGCTCGACCATTTCGCGCAGCTGGCGGATCGTCTCGCTCATACCGCCGACATCATCGTAATTGATATCGCCGCGCGGGCTTTGCGCTTCCTCGAATTCCTCGCGCAATTCGACCTCGGTGTTCTCGTCGATATGGACGATGCCCTTGGGCGTCGTCGCCACGACGTTGAGCCGGATTTGCGTGAGCGCGAAGGCGGGCGCGTTGAACATGCGAGAGAGCTGCGGCGGCATGTCGCCGACCTGCTGGCGGCCGGTGGTGGCGACCAGATCGCCGGCGATCATCGGGCGACCGAGGAAATTGCGCTTCAGCGCTTGTCCCGGCCCTTGCAGCCGCATGGTCTGCTGCGCGGGCGCAAAGACGACGCGCTGCGCTGGCCGCGAATCGACCTTGCGAACCTTGACGTGCTCGCCCGAACCGACCTCTGCATTGCCGCGTTGCAGGCCATCGAGGCGGATGACGTCGAGCCCCTCGTCTTCCGGATAGGCGAGCATGGCGCGTGCCACGGTCGTATCCTTGCCGACGATTTCGAGCACGTCACCTTCCATGGCGCCAAGGCGGGAAAGCGCTTCCCTTGGCAAGCGGGCGATTCCGTGACCGCTTTCCTCCTGCCGGGCCGCAGCAACCTGCAACTTGATGGTGCGCTCTTCGATTTCGGCGGGGGCATCGGCCATCTGGCTCGTCCTTCTGGGCTGGCTTGGACCGACGAGTGCCGGTCACAAGCAGCTAGGAACTAGTG
>JAURNJ010000149.1 GCA_030830245.1 Novosphingobium sp.
AGGCTCGGCGAAAATGCGTTCAGCCGGCGTCGACACCCAGACCCCTCCGCTTGCCGCGACATTGGCCATGGAGACAACGACAGGGATCTTCTTCTCCGAGTAGCGCTCGATCGCGTCGCGAATCTGTTCTGCCGCCAGGATCGAACCACCCGGCGAATCGACCCTGACGACCAGCGCCGCGAGGTCATCGTCCAGCGCATCGTCGAGCAGGCCGGCGATGCGGTTTCCACCAGCCGTGCCCGGCCCGGCGTCGCCATCGACGATCTCACCCGCGATGGTGATGACGCCGATCGGCTGGCCGTCATGATCTTCGCCATTGGCGGCGATCCAGGCATCGAAGCCGGTATTGGCAAAACTGCCGGGCCCTGCGCCATTGCCATCCTCGCCAACGATTTCGGCTACGCGCATGCCGAATTCGGTGAAACTGCCGATCCGGTCGACCAGCCCGGCCTGCTTGGCCGCCACGGCAAGATCGCCACCTGCCCGCTCGACCCAGCCGACCGGTTCTGCGGTGATACCATCGATGTCTGCCTTGGGCCGGGCCTTGGCGACATTGTCGCGCCAGTTCTGCCACAGGGCTCCATAGAGCGCCTCATACGCTTCCCGTGAGGCCGGCGATGGGCCATCGAGTATCCAGGGCTCGACCGCGCTTTTGAAGGTACCAACACGGTAGACATGCGCAGTGACCTTCAACTTCTCCAGCAGCGGGCCGTAATAAAGCCGGTTGCCGCCGGGACCGGTGACGAAAGCGCCGCCCATCGGATCGATCCACGCCTCGCTCGAATGCGCGGCCAGCAGGACGCTGTCGTCGAAATAGGCCGTCGCATAAGTCAGAACCGGCTTCTTGGCGGCACGCACCTCGTCCATCGCCTCGCCGATGTCCTGAAGGTTGACTGCGCCCGCGCCGAGAAAGCCCGACAGGTCGAGCACGACAGCCTTGATCCGGTCATCCTTCGCCGCAAGCCTGATCGCCCGGGCCACGTCGCGGGCGCGGTATTCGCGTAGCGGCGATTCTCCCGACAGCAGGATCGACAAGGGATCGACGGCGGCGGGTTCCTCGACCACGCTCCCGCTGAGTTCCAGGAGCAGCGCCCCCTCCTTCACCTGGCCCGGCCCCGGACGGCCGGCGAGAGCGCCATAAAGCGCGGCGAAGAACAGCAGCAGCAGAAGCAGGGCAAGGCCGTCCTTCAGGGCGACAAGCAGCTTCCAGACCTTGCGGGCGAAATTCATCTGGCGGACCAGCCTTTCGTCATATTTCTCCGAAAAATTCGCCAACAGGGCGAATTTCGGCTTGCGCTCCCATAGCAGCAGCGCGATTAGCAGCAAATTGACTTGAGCGTACCGCCTTGCTGCCCTAAGGCGCTGTCTTCAATGACATCGGCAGCACACTCCTACCCGGATGGCTCTGCGGCTTTCCCGCACCGTGGGCTCGTCGGCATCGCCGGTCTTGCCCCGCACGAAATCATGTTCCTGCTGGACGAGGCGGAACAGTGGGTCGAATTCAATCGCTTGCCGCAAAAGCATAACGACCGCCTGGCCGGCCTCACCATCATCAACGCCTTCTTCGAGAATTCGACTCGCACGCTCCTGAGCTTCGAGATCGCCGGCAAGCGGCATGGCGCGGATGTAGTCAACATGCATGTCGCACAATCGAGCGTGAAGAAGGGCGAAACGCTAATCGACACGGCAACGACACTGAACGCGATGCATGCCGACGCCATCGTCATCCGCCACGGCAGTTCTGGCGCGGTCCAGCTGATCGCCGACAAGGTCGACTGCCCGGTCCTCAACGCCGGTGACGGCCAGCACGAACATCCGACGCAGGCGCTGCTCGACGCGCTCACGATTCGCAGCGCCAAGGGTGCGATTTCCGGCCTTACCGTAACGATCTGCGGCGACATCCTGCACAGCCGCGTCGCCCGCTCCAACATCCTGTGCCTGACCTCGCTTGGCGCCGACGTCCGGGTTTGCGCTCCTCCCGCCCTGATGCCTGCTGGTATCGAGGCCATGCAGGCCAAGCCGTTCCACGATTTCGACGCCGCACTCGATGGCGCCGACGTGGTGATGATGCTGCGTCTCCAGCTCGAAAGAATGCAGGGCGAATATATTCCGTCCTCGCGGGAATACCGGCACCTGTTCGGCCTGACCCAGGAACGCCTCGCCAGGGCCAAGCCCGATGCGCTGGTGATGCATCCCGGGCCGATGAACCGGGGCATCGAAATCGACAGCGACGTTGCCGACCTTGCCGCAAGGTCGCAGATCACCCGCCAGGTGGAAATGGGTGTGGCGATCCGCATGGCCTGTCTCGACGTGCTGACCCGCAGGGCCCGCAGGGTGGAGGGCTGGGCATGAGCATCGCCCAGCCGCTCACCATAACCAATGCACTGCTGGTGCTGCCCGAGGGCGAACCGATGGCAGGCGCGATCCGCTGCGAAAACGGGCACATCGCGGAAATCGGCGAAGTCGCGCCACATCCCAAGGACCAGCTCGTCGATGCCGGCGGCAAGCTGGTTGCACCCGGGCTGGTCGACCTGGGCGTTTTCGAGATCGACAAGCCGGCCTTTCATTTCGGCGGCATAACCAGAGCCGCGCTGATGCCAGACCAGCCTCCGCCTCTCGATCACCCGGCGCGGGTCCGGTTCGCGGCGCAAT
>JAURNJ010000150.1 GCA_030830245.1 Novosphingobium sp.
AGAAGCCGGGCGAGGCTTTCACCGACGGAAGGACTCAATCCCCGATGATGCCCATCCACAGCGGCGGCGCGGTCAGGCTGGGAGAGCCTTCGAGCAAGGCAAGCGCCCTGGTTACCGCCGATTCAGGCCCTTCGTGGGTAACCATCGCTACCAGCACTTCGCTGCCTTCCTCATGCCGGCCATGCTGGATCAGGCTTTCTATCGAGACGCCCGCATCGCGCATTGCGGCGGTAATCTCGGCAAGCACACCGGGACGGTCGGCGACCGAGAACCGAATGTAGGCGCTGCTGACCCGGCCCCCACTTTCAGCCGGGGCCATGGCTTCAAGCCCGGCTACGGGAATCGAAAATGCATGGTCCGCCTCGAAACCGGTATCCATGCCCCGGGCGATGTCGATGATGTCGGCGACGACCGCGCTCGCCGTCGGTCCGTCGCCCGCGCCCGCGCCCTGGAACAGCAGGCGACCAGCAAAATTGCCTTCAACCACCACCGCGTTGGTTGCCCCATCGACATGAGCAAGCAGGTTGTCGAATGGAACCAGGTGAGCCTGCACCCGCTGGAACAGGCAACCGCGTCCGAGATCGTCAATGCTGGCTTCGGCCATCCCGATCAGCCGGATCACATAACCAAGCGCATCGGCCTGGGCGATATCGGCAGCGAGAATGCGCGATATGCCGCTGGTCTCGACCGAAACGAAATCGATCTTCGATCCGAAAGCGATCGCCGAGAGAATCGAAAGCTTGTGCGCGGCGTCGGTGCCTTCGATGTCGAAAGTGGGATCGGCCTCGGCATATCCCTTGGCCTGCGCTTCGGCGAGCACTTCGGCAAAGTCGCGTCCGGTATCCTCCATGGTCGAGAGGATATAATTGCAGGTGCCATTTAGGATGCCGTAGATGCGCTCCACCTGGTTGGCGGCAACGCCTTCGCGCAGGCCCTTGATCACAGGAATGCCGCCCGCCACTGCCGCCTCGAACCCATGGGCGCGCCGTGCTCCTCGGCCAGCGCGGCCAGTTCCATGCCATGATGGGCGATCATCGCCTTGTTGGCGGTGACCAGACCCTTGCCATGGCGCAGCGCGTTGCGGGCAAGTGTCAGTGCCGGTCCATCCGATCCGCCGACCAGTTCGACCACCACGTCGACATCCTCGCGCGCGGCCATCGCGGTCATGTCGTCTTCCCAGACGTATGACGACATGTCGACGCCGCGGTCCTTGCTCCGTTCGCGCGCGCTGACGGCGACGATGCGGACCTGCCGCCCGGCGCGGCGCGCGATCAGCGCCGCGTTGGTCTCGATCAGGCGGATAACGCCCGTTCCTACGGTGCCGAGTCCGGCAAGCGCTATCCTGAGCGGTTCTGCCATTGTAATCCCTTTCGGGAGCGCCCTTAACCCAACGCTGCCTTCAGGTCATCCACAAGGTCGGTCCGTTCCCACGGGAAATGATCGCCTTCGGGCTTGCGGCCGAAATGGCCATAGGCCGCAGTCTTGCGGTAGATCGGCTTGTTCAGGCCAAGGTGCGTGCGGATCGCGCGCGGCGTGAGGCCGCCCAGCTTCTCGATCCCCATGATCGCCGCCTCGATCCGGTCATCGCCGACCGTGCCTGTGTCGTGCGTATCGACATAAAGCGAAAGCGGTTCGGATACGCCGATGGCATAGGCGATCTGGATCGTGCAGCGCGTAGCGAGCCCCGCAGCGACCACGTTCTTGGCGAGGTAGCGCGTGATGTAGGCCGCCGAGCGGTCAACCTTGGTGGGGTCCTTGCCCGAGAAGGCGCCGCCGCCATGCGGAGCCGCACCGCCATAGGTATCGACGATGATCTTGCGTCCGGTCAGGCCTGCGTCGCCGTCCGGCCCGCCGATCTCGAAGCTGCCGGTCGGATTGATGAAATAGCGCGTCTCGCGCAGCAGAACCGGCGGGATGACATCGGCGACCACCCGCTTCACATAGGCATGCAGTTCGGCCTCTTTCTCGCCGTCGTCATAGTCTGCCGCGTGCTGGGTGGAGACGACCACCGCAGTTGCCGCGACTGGCAGACTGCCCTCGTAGCGCAACGTCACCTGGCTCTTGGCGTCGGGTTCGAGGAACGGCGCCGCACCCGAATGACGGTCTGCGGCCATGCGCTCCAGGATCTTGTGACTGTAATAAAGGGTTGCCGGCATCAGGTCGGGAGTCTCGTCCGTGGCATAGCCGAACATGATGCCCTGATCGCCTGCGCCCTCGTCCTTGTTGCCGCTGGAATCGACCCCCTGCGCGATATGGGCGGACTGGCCGTGCAGCCGATTGATGAACTCGAACTTTTCCCAGTGGAACCCGTCCTGCTCATAGCCGACCTCGCGCACCGTGCGGCGGACGGTATCCTCGATTTCCTGCTGCGCACCGGGCGCCCATGCGCCGTTTTCGTAAACGCCCTTGCAGCGTATCTCACCCGCCAGGACCACAAGCTGGGTCGTTGTCAGCGTTTCGCAAGCGACACGAGCTTCCGGATCCTTGGCGAGGAACAGATCGACGATGGCGTCGGAAATCTGGTCTGAAACCTTGTCCGGGTGGCCTTCTGAAACACTTTCGGAGGTGAAGAGATAGTCGCTGCGCATGTTTGGTCCGCTGTCTCGCTAATTCGGGAAAGCGATATAAAGATTTCTTTATGTCGCTTGAGTGTCTCTAGCCACGGCTGCGCCGCAGTGCAACCGCGCATGCGGCAAGCAGGGCCACTGCGATCGCCAGCGGCAGCGCGTTGCCATGGCGCGCGAAAGGCGTCGCTGGCTCGGGCGCGGGAATGCGCCCGTCAAGCCGACCTTCGCGGTGGCGCGGGATGTGCGCGCGCACGATGCCGTCAGCATCGATCACCGCGCTGATGCCGCTGGTCGTGGCGCGCAAGACTGGCAAGCCCTCCTCGATGGCACGCAGCCGGGCCTGGGCGAGGTGCTGCGGCGGACCCCAGGCGCCGAACCAGCCATCGTTGGAAGGGTTGAACAAGTAGTCAGGCCGGACCCTTGGATCCACGACCTCACCCGAAAAGACGATTTCGTAGCAGATCTGCACGCCCGCCCGGCCCCATGGGCCGAGATCGAAGGTGCGCGGACCTGGGCCCGGCCAGAAATCTAGCGATCCGGCAACCAGTCGACGCAAACCCAGCGGCTCGAGGATGGAGCGCATCGGCAGGTATTCGCCATAAGGCACGAGATGCGCCTTAGCGTAGCTGGCAAGCAGGTTGCCCTGCGCATCGAGCGTGGTGACCGAATTGCGGGCGGCGACGTCCTCGCCATTCACGATCACGAGGTCGACCGCACCGGTCATGATCAGGTTGTAGGGTCCGATAACCCGCCCGATCCGCTCACGCGCCAGGCCGGGATCGCCGCCATAGTTCATCACCCTGTAGAGATAGCGGGGGTAACCGTCCCGCAGGTAGTCGGCGAGGCCCGATTCGGGCCAGAAGACGATCCGCTGGGTGTTCGGGGCGCGCGGTACGCTCTGGCGCGCAAGCCTGAGGAAATTCGTCTCGTAAAACCGCGAATCGCCGACCTGGTCCTGCACGATGCCGGGCTGGACAACGGTGAACAGGCGGCCACCCTCACGCTTTTCGAGATAGCTCGCAGGCGCCATCATGACCGCTGCAAATACGACCGCGATGGTTACGCCACCAAACCCAAGAGTGGCGCGCTGCCGCGGGTCAGCCACCAGCCAGGTGCGTGCGAGGCGGCGCAGCAGGGCAGCAATCAGGACAACAAGTCCGGAAAGCCCGTAAGTTCCGGTCCACGGCGCAAGCAGGGCGAGCCCCTGCGCATCGTAGGGGCCTAGCAGCACTGCGCCCAGCGGGTTCCAGGCAAAGCCTGTAAAGACCCACGCTCGCATCCATTCGGTGACGATCCAGAAACCTGCGAAGGCAAGACCAAGCCATGCCATGCCGGTTCCTGTCTCTCTGCCAAGGCGGCGAACGAACAACCATGCGGCAAGGCTAGCCAGCGCGGGATAGACAGCGAGGTAGATCGCCAGCAGGACGACTGCGATCACGCCAAGCCAGGTCGGCATGTGCGCCTGGTAGGTAAAGGCTGTCGCGATCCAGAAGTTGCCGACCGTGAAGTGGCCGAGGCCCAGGAGCCAGCCCAACGAAAAGGCGTGTTTTGCACTATTCGTGCGCGACAGCAGCTCGATGAAAAGCGCAATCGCCAGCAAGGTCAGCGGCCACAGCGCCAATGGCTGAAATCCGCAAGCCGCCACCGCGCCCAGCATCAGCGCTGCCAGAGCAGCTGAAACGCGCGGCCTCGCCTGTACCGAGCCGATCAGGAAAGGTGGAAGGCGAAGCGCAGGCATGCGCCGCGCTCAATAAGCGAGCGCGCGGCTCTAGCCAACCGCCTCGAGCGATTCGTCGCTGCCATCGGTATCGCGCGGCTTGCGCGTGCGGCGGCGTGGCTTTGCCGGTGCTTCTTCCTCGACGTCCGCACTGTTCGCGCCAATCGGTGGCGGGAGAACCGAAGCATCCAAGCCCGTATCGCTGCGATTGCCATCAGCTTCGCCGGATTCATCACGATCCCGAACCTCTTCGCGGGTTTCGCGGCGCGGGCTGCGAGACCTGGGGGCGGAGCGCTGCGGGCGGCTTTCGCGCACAAAGGGATTGTCGGCGGGCTCATAGCGATCGCCACCATCCTCTTCGCGGCTGTCGCTGCGATCGGTCTCCCCATCCTCACTGCCTCGCGGGCGATCGTCCTCGCGCGCGTCCTGGCTCTCCGAGCGAGCCTGCTCGTCGTCGCCGGACTCATAGCCGTAGTCGTCGTAGGGGCTGCGCGGATCGTCATAGCGCGGACGATCGGACCCGTCCTGCGGGCGGTCATCGCGACGAGCGCGCGATTCTTCCTGCCGCAGTCGTTGATCCGCGAGCACCCGGAAATAGTGATCGGCGAACTGGAGGTAATACTCCTCCTGCACCCGATCGCCATTGAGATGGGCGTCGTGGGCCAGCTTCTTGTACTTGTCGAGCAGCTGCTGCGCATTGCCGCGCGCCCTGCTGTCGATCCGGTTGAGCTGCTGACCACCTTGCTGACGATTGTTGCCGCGGCCCCGCCGGCGATTATTATTTCGATTGTTATTCAAGGATATGTCCTCAAAATTTGCAGAAGCCACGCGATCCCCGTTCGCGGGTCAACTGTGGGTCGCTCCCCACCATGTGCATCCACGCCCATGGTTCCGACATCTGCCTTCGATCCGAGGCGAAATCCCCGTCTGATCGCAAATGCTGGAGGCGAAACTGCGCGATGCGAATATCATCCATCATCGCGGATCGCTTGAGACTTAGGCACAGTGGCGAACAAAGCCAAGCAAATTTTAATGCGGATGCGCCATTTCCACAACCCGCTCGCGGCCTGCGAGATCGCGATGCAAGGTCACCGCCAACCCACGACCGCGCGCCATTGCGCTGACAGCATCGGCCTGGCTCGCGCCAATCTCGACAAAGGCGAGGCCGGCTGGGCCAAGCAATACAGGCAGTTGCGGGATCAGCACGCGATAGTCGTCTAGCCCGTCCGGTCCGGCGTACAGTGCGGCTGGCGGCTCGTGATCGCGCACCGAAGGTTCGAGCTGCGCGCCTTCCTCGACATAGGGTGGGTTGGCTAGGATCAGGTCGAATGGGCCGCCCAGATCGTCGGCCCAGCCCGGTTGGGCCCAGTCGGCAAGGTTAAAGGCCGACCTTTCGGCCAAGCCCAGCGAGAAGGCGTTTTCACGCGCGATGCCGAGCGCGGCTTGGGATCGATCGATACCGACTCCGCGCGCCTCGCCAAGCCGCGACAGCACCGCCAGCAGCAACGCGCCCGATCCGGTGCCGCAATCGAGCACCCGGCGCGCATCGGGTCTTGCGGCCAGTGCCGCCTCGACCAGCACTTCGCTGTCGGGCCGAGGGATCAGCACGTCGCGAGTCACTTTGAAAGTCAGGCCAAAGAAATGTTCTTCGCCGAGAATATACCCCATCGGCTCGTGCGCCATGCGGCGAGCGACCAGCGATACAAATATTTCGGGCGCGGAGTTGTCCATGTGGCGCAGCAGCATGTCCGGGCGGGACACGCCCAGCGCTAGGGCCATCAGGTGTTCCGCATCGGCGCGGGGGGTCGGGCTGGCCTCGGCAAATTGCTGCGCCGCCGCGCGGATCGCCTGCGCGACCGTGTCAGCCATCAAGCGCAGCCAGCCGCTTGGCCTCGTCCTCGGCAATCAGCGCGTCGATCACTTCGCCCAGCGCGCTGCCCTCAATTATTTCGGGCAGCTTGTGCAGCGTCAGCCCGATGCGATGATCGGTCACGCGGCCCTGCGGGAAATTGTAGGTGCGGATGCGCTCGGACCGGTCGCCCGATCCGACCATGGCCTTGCGTGCCTCGGCTTCCTCGCCGTGGGCTTCCTCGCGCATCTTCTCGTACAGGCGAGCGCGCAGCACCTGCATCGCCTTCGCCTTGTTCTTGTGCTGGCTTCGCTCATCCTGGCAGGTGACGACCAAGCCGCTCGGCAGGTGGGTGATCCGTATCGCGCTGTCCGTCGTATTGACGTGCTGACCGCCCGCGCCAGAGGAACGGTAGATGTCGATCTTGAGGTCCTTGTCCTCGATCTGCACGTCGACTTCGGTCGGCTCGGGCAGCACCGCCACGGTTGCCGCCGAGGTGTGGATGCGGCCTCCCGATTCCGTGACCGGCACGCGCTGCACCCGGTGAACGCCGCTTTCGAACTTCAATTTGGCGAAGACGCCCGCGCCGGTGACATTGGCGACCACTTCCTTGAAGCCGCCGACATCGCTCGCGCTGGCGGAGATCGGCTCCATCTTCCAGCCCTGCTCGGCAGCATAGCGTTCGTACATGCGGTAAAGATCGCCCGCGAACAGCGCCGCCTCGTCACCGCCGGTGCCGGCGCGGATTTCGAGCATGGCCGAACTGCTGTCTGCCACGTCGCGCGGCAGCATTGCGACAGCGAGCGCGTGTTCGGCTTCGGGCAGGGTGGCGCGTAGCTCGAAAAGCTCCTCTTCGGCCATGGCCTTCATTTCCGGGTCCGAAAGCATCGCTTCAAGATCGGCGATTTCGCGGCGAGCGGCGCTCACCGAAGCGGCAGCTCGGGCGACCGGCTCAAGCTCGGCATAGTCACGACTGGCTGCGACGAAGTCCTCGCCTTCAAGCGTGCCCGAGGCTAGCCGCGCTTCCAGTTCGGAAAAGCGGTGCGCGATCTGCGCGAGGCGTTCGTCGGAGAGGGTCACCTGCGGAGCTGTCCGAAACTCTCGAAAAGATCGTGAACCTCGGCGTGCTTCGCATAGTCCTTTAGCATTGGCTTTACAGAATGTGTCGGAATACCGTCGCGGATGTCGAGAGATATGAGGACGGCGGGCTCCGCCTTGCGAGCGCGATCGAAGCGCTTGCGCGGACTGCCATTGCAGAACGCCTCGGTAATGAAACCAGCTCGACGGTATGCAGCGGCCAATGACTCAGCCTCCATCTCACGCTCGGGATTTTCAGCGGCAATCGCGATTTCCAACCCCGGTTGCATACTGTCGGCAATCAGCATCGCCAGTCGCTCGATTCCGGCCGCCCAGCCGACCGCAGGGGTTGCGGGGCCGCCGAGGCTTTCCATAAGCCCGTCATAGCGCCCGCCGCCCAGCACCGTGCCTTGCGCGCCCAGACGCTCGGTGACGAACTCGAACGCGGTGTGCCGGTAGTAGTCCAGCCCGCGCACCAGCGCCGGGGCACGTTGGTAAGCCACACCCGCCGCGTCCAGCCCCGAGGTCACCTTGCCGAAGAAATCCTGCGCCTCCTGCGACAGGTAATCGTCGATCTTCGGCGCATCGGCGACGAAAGGCTTGTCGCGCGGATCCTTGGAATCGAGGATGCGCAGCGGATTGCGTTCCAGCCGGTCCTGTGAATCTTCAGAGAGGTTCGCGCGGTGATCGCGGAAGTATTCGACCAGCGCAGAGCGCCAGGCATCGCGGCTGGCGGCATCGCCCAGCGTGTTGAGCAACAACGTCACACCGTCCGCCACGCCCAGTTCCTTCAGGATCTGGTCGGCCATGACCAGCAGTTCGACGTCCGCCAGTGGTTCCGCCGCGCCGATGATTTCTGCGTCGATCTGGTGAAACTGGCGGTAGCGGCCCTTCTGCGGGCGCTCGTAGCGGAACAGAGGCCCGTGCGTCGCAACCTTCAGCGGCGCGTGCTGCTGCCAGCCGTTGGTGAGATAGGCGCGCGCGATCCCGGCGGTGAATTCCGGGCGCAGGGTCAGCGAATCCCCGCCGCGATCCTCGAACGAATACATCTCCTTGGAGACGACATCGGTCGTCTCGCCCAGCGAGCGGGAGAACACCTCGGTCTTCTCGAACACGGGCATTTCGATGCGGGTGAAGCGATAGAGCTTCCGCACCTTTTCAAAGGTCGATACGACATGCGCGAAGGCCTCGGCCTCTGCGCCGAAAATGTCCTGCGTGCCCCGGATCGCTTGCGGTGTCTTCATGTCTGGCGCGCTTAGACCGATTGGCGCGAGAGGGAAAGACCGCGAGGCTTGATGGATTTGCAGGCATCGCCCATGGGTCGTCCCAATGAGAGTGAGGACGATCCCGATCGCGCTTCTGGCCCTGGCCGTTGCGATGCCATTGCAGGCCCAGGGCAGTGGAGCGGTCCAGGCACCGCTTGCCGCCATGCCCATTCCGCCCGCTGCCGATACGCCATGGCCCGGCGGCCCGATGACGCTTGCAATCGACGCCAGCGACGTTGCGCGCGGCATCTACCGTGTGACGCAGACCATCCCCGTCGCGCCCGGTAGCCGCCGCCTGACCCTGCTCTATCCGCAGTGGCTGCCCGGCAACCATGCCCCGCGCGGACCTGTCGCCGAATTGGCGGGGATCGAATTCCGCGCCAACGGCCAGCCACTGCGCTGGGAGCGGGACCGGCTCGACATGCACGCCTTCCATCTCGATCTGCCCGGCAACGGCGCGCCGGTCGTCGCGCGTTTCGTCCACACGTCGCCCCTGCAACTCGGCGAAGGGCGCGTGACGATGACGCAGGAGATGCTCAACCTGCAGTGGGAGAAGATGAGCCTCTATCCCGCGGGGCATCGGGTGTCTCGCATTGCCGTTACACCCTCGGTGACGCTTCCGGCCGGGTGGCAGGCGGCGAGCGCGCTTCCCGGCCGCGCGCGCAATGGCGACACAGTCAGCTGGCCGAGCACCGACTATGCGACGCTGGTCGATTCGCCGGTCATGTCGGGGATGTTCTTTCGCCAGTACCCGCTGAGCAATGCCGTCGGGGTTAGCGCGGTTGCCGACGCTCCGTCGCTGCTCAACCTGCGCGAGAGCGACCGGGCGGCGCTGGCGAGGCTGGTGGATGAGGCGCAGCTGACTTTCGGACCGCCGCCGTTCGACCGCTACGAATTTCTCGTCGCGCTCACCGCCCGGCTCGGCAACATCGGCCTCGAACATGCGCGCTCGAGCGAGATTGCGCTCGAACAGCGCAGCTTCATCGATTGGGACGCGATGGGGTGGGACCACAACACCTTCGCCCACGAGCTGGCCCATGCCTGGAACGGCAAGTATCGCCGCCCCATGCGCATGACCACGCCGGACTATCGCACTCCGTTGCAGGGCGATCTCCTGTGGGTCTACGAGGGCCAGACGCATTTCTGGGGCTGGGTGCTCTCGGCCCGCTCGGGCGTGCAATCCAAGGACGTTGTCCTTGGCATGATGGCCCAGGCCGCCGGGCAATTCGAAGCGGCAACGCCGGGGAGGCAATGGCGCTCGGTTGCGGATACCACGCGCGATCCCGTGCTCGCCGCGCGCAAGCCCAAGCCCTATACGTCGCTGGCACGAAGCGAGGACTATTACCGCGAGGGTGCGCTGGTCTGGCTGGAGGCCGACCAGGTGATCCAGCAAGGGACTGGCGGGGCAAGGGGGCTCGACGATTTCGCGAGGAACTTTTTTGCCCGCTCGGCATTGCACCCCTCTGTCCACCCGTACGAGCGCAACGATGTGATCGCTGCGCTGAATGCGGTCTACGCGCATGACTGGGACACATTCTTCCGCGAACGCATCGACGGGGAGGGTCGTCCCGCTCCGGTTGCTGGCATTGAGATGGCCGGATACCGGCTGGTCTGGAAGAACCGGCCCAATCCCTATGAGGCCGGTCGGATGGATCACCACCGCCAGCTGGACCTTTCCTATTCGCTTGGCCTTACCGTCGATCCCGACGGCGATGTCTCGGACCCGATCTGGGACGGTCCGGCGTTTCGCGCGGGGATCGTTACCGGCATGGAAATTGTCGCGGTCGATACGCTCGCCTTCTCCATGGACGGGCTGAAACTGGCGCTCGAACGCGCAAAACAGGACAAGCGCCCGATCCAGCTGCTGGTGCGGCGGGGCAATCGCTATTCGACCGTTCCGGTGCCCTATTTCGAGGGCCTGCGTTGGCCATGGATCGAACCCGCTGAGCCGGGGCGCGAGGCAGCGCTCGACCGGTTGCTTGCCTCGCGCTCGGCCAGGCCCTAGAGGCGCGCCATGCGTATCGACCTCATCCCTGCGGGCGACAATCCGCCCGAAAAGCTTAATGTCATCATCGAAGTACCCATTGGCGGCGAGCCGGTGAAGTACGAGTTCGACAAGGCTTCGGGGGCGCTGTTCGTCGATCGCATCCTGCACACGCCGATGCGCTATCCAGCCAATTACGGCTTCGTTCCGCATACCCTTGGCGAGGATGGCGATCCCTTGGACGCCCTCGTGATAACCCGCTCACCGATCATTCCCGGTGCAGTGATAAAGGTGCGCCCCGTCGGCGTGCTGTTGATGGAAGACGACAAGGGCGGCGACGAAAAGCTCATCACCGTGCCGGTCGACACCACGTTCCCCTATTACAGCGAGGTCGCCGGCCACGAGGACTTGCCGGCTATCGTCACCGAGCAGATCGAGCACTTCTTCAAGCACTACAAGGATCTTGAGCCGGGCAAATGGGCCAAGCTCAACGGCTGGGGCGATGCGCAGGTTGCCAAGCGGCTGATCGTGGAAGCAATCGAGCGGGCGGCGAAGCCCGCCTGAAGGATCAATCTCCGGCCACGCTCATCCGGTCTATCCGGACCGTTGGCGCATCGATGCCCCGATAGGTTTCCAGATCATTTCCTGCCTTGAGCTGCGCGAACATGTCGATCAGGTTTCCGGCAACGGTGAATTCGGCAATTGGCCCGGCGAGTTCGCCGTTTTCGATAAGTAAGCCCGATGCGCCGCGGCTGTAGTCGCCCGTTACGGCATTGACCCCCATGCCGATCAGTTCGGTGAGATAGACGCCGTGCGGGATGTCGGCGATCAGCTCGGCGGGCGAGGCAGTGCCCGCCGCAAGCACGGCGTTTCCGACCGTGACCCCCGGTGCGCCGCCACCGCGCGAGGCATGGCCGGTCGGGGCAAGGCCGAGCTGGCGCGCCGAGGCGCTTTCCATCAACCAGCCGCAGACGCATCCGTTTTCGACCAGTTTGCGGGGCGTGGTGGCGAGGCCTTCTCCGTCGAACGGGCGCGAGCGCAAGCCGCGCGGGCGCAGCGGATTTTCTTCGATAACCAGCGAGGGATCGAACAGTGTGTCGCCGAGCCGATCGACCAGAAAGCTCGCTCGCCGGGCAATGGTGGGGCCTGACATCGCCGAGACAATATGGCCGATCAACGTTCCGGCAACGCGCGGATCGAACACGACCGGCATCTGGCCGGACTTGACCCGCGCAGGATGAACCCGTGCCACCGTGCGCGCTCCGGCCAGTGCACCGATCTCGCCGGGCGACGGCAAGTCGGCAAGGTGGCGCGCCTGTCGCCAGCAATGGTCGCGTTGCTTGTCGGCACCTTCGCCCGCGACCACCGTAGCGCCGATCATTCGGCTGGACCCGGCCTGGGCGGCGGCAAAGCCGTGATCATCGGCGATCCGCGCAAAGACAAATCGGAAGCCCTGTTCCGCGCCTTCGGCCGCTTCATCGATACGCTCAACGGCCGTTACATCACGGCTGAAGATGTCGGCATCGATGTCAATGACATGGAGTTCATCTTTCAGGAAACCGAGAACGTGGTCG
>JAURNJ010000151.1 GCA_030830245.1 Novosphingobium sp.
GTGGTCTTGCCGGTGCCCGAAAGACCGAAGAACACTGCGGTCCGGCCATCGGGGCCGACGTTCGCCGAACAATGCATCGGCATCACGCCACGTTCGGGCAGGAGGAAGTTCAGGATGCCGAACACGCTCTTCTTCATTTCGCCGGCATAGGCAGTCCCGCCGATCAGGATCAGCTTTTCGGTGAAATTGACGGCGATGATGGTGTCGCCGCGGCTGCCGTGGCGCTCCGGATCAGCCTTGAAACTGGGCAGGTCGATGATCGTGTATTCGGGCGTGAACCCTTGCAGTTCCGCCGCCTCAGGACGGACCAGCAAGGTGCGGATGAACAGGTTGTGCCAGGCCAGTTCGTTGATGACCCGCACATTCACGCGGTGCTCAGGCTGCGAACCGCCGAACAGGTCGGCAACGTAGAGCTTGTCCTTGCCTGCCAGCGCGGCGAGGAAATCATCTTTCAGCGCGGCAAAATGCGCGGGTGTCATCGACACGTTGGTCTTGCCCCACCACACCGTGTTCTCGGTTGTCTCATCGCGAACGATGAACTTGTCCTTGGCCGAACGACCGGTGTGCTTGCCGGTCTTGACCACCAGCGGGCCATGCTTGGCGAGCAGGCCTTCTCCGTTGCTGACCGCATGCTCGACCAGCGGCGCTGTGCCGAGATTGGCATGGATGATCGCCTTGGTTTCGATACCCTGGCGATCGAGCGGGAAGCTCAGGGGGGCGCTGGTCAAAATGCTCTCCTTCGTGTGCCGAGCCGCGAATGCGGCGGCCCGCACCATAAATCGGCGAATGCTTTCAGAATCGTGGTGCGCATAGTCGAGCAGGGGCGGATCGTCAATTTGCCGCGAATCCACTTCCCCCGATGCATTGGGCCATTTGCCCAAAGCCGGGAAACCTGCGTTGTCAGGGACATTGCTGACCGCTAGTCAGGCACCGACATGGCAAGTGCTCCGAACGCGAACGATAGCAGCAGCGCAGCCGATCCTGACCGTCGGCGCACGATTGCGCTCGTCGACGACGATCGCAACATCCTGACCACCCTTTCGATCCTGCTGCAGTCAGAAGGCTTTGCCACCCGACTCTACTCGGACGGTCACACCGCCCTGAACTCCTTGATCGAAAATCCGCCCGATCTGGCGATCTTCGACATCAAGATGCCGCGCATGAGCGGGCTGGAACTGCTGCAAAAGCTGCGCGACCGATCGAGCCTGCCGGTCATATTCCTCACCAGCAAGGATGAGGAAATGGACGAGGCCCTCGGCCTCGCGCTTGGCGCAGACGATTACATTACAAAGCCCTTCAGCCAGCGCCTTCTGGTGGCGCGGATTCGCGCAATCCTGCGCCGCAGCGCATTGGCGCAAGCTACTCCGCCACCGTCGGACGAAGACGACCTGCCCGAACCGATCGAACGCGGCAAACTGCGCATGGACCCGGCCCGCCACCTCGTGACCTGGCAAGGCAAACCTGTTGCCATCACCGTCACCGAGTTCCTGATCCTCGAAGCGCTGGCAACCCGCCCCGGTCTCGTGAAGAGCCGCAACCAGTTGATGGATGCCGCCTACAGCGAAGATGTGTTCATCGACGATCGAACCATCGACAGCCACATCAAGCGCCTGCGCCGCAAGTTTCGCGCAGTCGACCCGCAATTTGCCGCGATCGAGACTCTCTATGGAGCGGGGTATTCTTTCCTCGATGACTGAGCGGCGCGCATCGTGGGACAGACCCGGAGGCAAATGGCCCTGGCGCACTTCGCTGACCGCCCGCATCCTGGCCGTCAACATCATCGCCCTCGCGCTGCTGGCGGGTAGCCTATTCTATATCGATTCGTACCGCAGGGAATTGATTGGCGAACGCTTCATCCTTGCCACTGCCGAGGCGCAGATTGCCGCGGAGGCACTGGCCAGCAGCCGACCTGAGGATGTTGGCGAGCGGCTCGTGCGGATCGGGGCCGGACAGGGCTTGCGGCTGCGGCTATACGATGCCGAAGGCAAGCTGATAGCCGATACCTTCGAATTGGACGAGCCGAGCTTTCGTTTCGTCGATCCCGAAGGCGAGGACTGGTTGCAGGATACTGCCCGGCTGCTCGATCGGGGAATGGATTACGTGCTCGGTGCCCCGGTCATCCCCGCCTATGCCGACCCCGAGGATACCGGCTCCTCTCATTGGCCGGAAATCGCCGAGGCAGTGGCGAGCAATTCCACAGTCATTGTGCAGCGCCGCGCGCCGGACGAAACCCCTGTAATCAACGCGGCGACCCCGATCGGCGACAAGGGCGCCGTACTGATGACCACACGCAATGCGCGGGACATCACCCAGAACTTGCGGGATGCGCGCCAGACGCTCGCGATTGTTGTCGGCACGGCGTTGATTATTTCGGTGCTGCTTTCCCTGTTTCTGGCCCGCACCATCGTTCAGCCGCTGCGAACCCTGGTGCGAGCGGCTGTGCGCGTGCGCTCGGGCCGGGACCGCCAGGTCGAGGTGCCTCGCCTGCCAGACCGGCGCGACGAAATCGGTCTCTTGGCACGGGCCATCTCCGACATGACCGCTGCGCTGCGACAGCGCATCGATGCCGTCGAGAGCTTCGCGGCTGATGTCTCGCACGAACTCAAAAATCCACTCACCTCGCTACGCTCCGCAATCGAGACCCTGCCCCGTGTCGAAGAGCCCGAACTTCGCGAGAAGCTGCTCGCGGTCGCGCGGCAGGATGTCGGACGGATCGACCGGCTCATTACCGAGATCGCCGACGCGAGCCGCATCGATGCAGAATTGAGCCGCACCGACTTCGAACAGGTCGATGTGCCCGGCTTGCTGCGCGCACTTGTCGCAGAACGCGAAAGCCGTGGGGTAAATGGCGCAGGCGGCGTCGTCGTCAGATCGAGCGTGGACAATCCGGTTGCCCCGGGCGATCCCTCGCGGTTGGAGCGGGTATTCCACAACCTGCTCGATAACGCCGTCTCGTTCTCGCCCCGTGACGCCACCATCGAGATCGACATTTCGCGACATGGCGGCATGCTGGAAATCGCCGTATCCGACCACGGCCCCGGCATTCCCGGCACCGCGCGCGAGCGGGTTTTCGAGCGTTTTCATTCGTTGCGCCCGGCAGGCGAGGAGTTTGGCGAGCACAGCGGCCTTGGCCTTGCGATTGCCCGCACGATTGTCGAGGCGCACTCCGGCACGCTGACCGCCACCGGACGCAGTGACGGCCGCAGCGGCGCGCGGCTTGTCGTCTCATTGCCGGCATGGAGCGAGGAATGATGCAGCCGCATCAGGCCACGGCAGTCGAAGTAGGTGGCCGGGCGGTGCTGATCGAAGGGCCGCCGGGAATCGGCAAATCGAGCCTGGCCCTCGCCCTGATCGATCGCGGCGCGCGCCTGATCGGCGATGACGGCGTGATGCTGGAGGCGCGGGCGGGCAGATTGATTGCCTCGCCTCACCCGAATACGCGCGGTTTGCTGGAAGTTCGCAACCTCGGGCTGATCGAGATGCCCGTGCGCGAGGATGCGGCGGTTGCGCTGGTGATCTCGCTCGACAGACAAGCGCCGCGTTTCATCGAAGCTGGGCAATCCGTCGAACTGTGCGGCATTGCATTGCCGCTCATTGCCATGTGGTCTGACAGCCCGGTGCTCGCGATCCGGGCAGAAATCGCGCTGGAACGCTTTGGTTTGCCCGAAAGCTGAGTGCTGCAAGGGGACAATGTGCACGTCACCCTTCCATTTGTGGCGCCGCACGCCCATGTCATCTATGCCATGAGCAATGAGTCGGCCACAGCTGATCAAAGGCAGCGCCTGTTGCTCGTCACCGGGCTGCTCGGCGCAGGCAAGACAACCGCGCTCAAGGTGCTCGAAGACCTGGGCTGGGAAACTATCGACAACTTCCCGATCCGCCTGCTCGACCGGCTGATCGACGTGCCCAAGCCCGCCACTCTACCCGCCCCACTTGCCATCGGCTTCGATTGCCGCACGCGCGGGTTCAATCCGCGCGCGATCATCGCGCAGGTCAAGGCGCTTTCCGAGCGCCGCGATCTGGAGCTGACCACGCTGTTCCTTGATTGCAGCAGTGCCGAGCTGGAACGTCGCTACAATGAGACCCGCCGTCGCCACCCGCTCGCCGCCGACATGCCGGCAACCGCCGGCATCAGGGCCGAACGCGAGTTGCTCGAGCCGCTGCGGCGCTGGGCAGACCTGCTTACCGATACCTCCCAGTTCAATGCAAATGCGCTCCAGCAAGTCGTGCGCGAACGCTTCGCTCCCGATGAGGGCCACGAACTGACCCTGACCATATCCAGCTTTGGCTTCGCGCGCGGCATGCCGCCGGTTGCCGATCTGGTTTTCGACATGCGTTTTCTGGATAACCCGCACTGGGCAGACGATTTGCGCGAGCAGACGGGCCTCGATCCGGCGGTGGGCGATTACATCCGGCAGGATCCGGCTTTTGCAGAGGCATTCGAACGCATTAGCGGGCTGATCACCATGCTGCTGCCGCGCTATCGGGCACAAGGCAAGGCCTATGTCCATGTTGCTTTCGGCTGCACGGGCGGGCGCCATCGCTCGGTTTTTATGGCCGAGCAGGTCGCCTTGGCCTTGCGCCAATCCGGTTTTTCGCCCACATTGCTGCATCGCAACCTGGGCTCACGGGCTGCCGACCTTCTCGAAGGGGGGCATTTCCGGTGAAGACGAACAACCCCTCCAGGGCGGTGTCGCAGGAATTTCGGAGCATGACCCCCGCATGATCGGAATGGTGCTGGTTACCCACGGCAGGCTTGCCGAGGAGTTCGTCAACGCGATGGAACATGTCGTCGGTCACCAGGACGCGGTGGCGACGATCTGCATTGGCCCGAGCGACGACATGGAGATGCGCCGCAAGGAAATCTCCAAGGCAATCGCCCAGGTCAACTCCGGCGAAGGCGCGGTCGTGCTGACCGACCTGTTCGGCGGCACCCCGTCCAACCTCGCGATCTCGCTCATGCGCGCCGGCGAGGTGGAGGTAATCGCCGGAATCAACCTGCCCATGCTGATCCGTCTGGCCAAGGCGCGCAATTGCATGGGCGTTCGCGAGGCTGCCAAAGCAGCACGCGATGCCGGACGGAACTACATCACCGTTGCGTCGGAATATCTGGGACAGGACGCTTGAACCCTTTTTGCGAGCGCGTGACGATCGTTAACGAGCGGGGGCTGCACGCGCGTGCCAGCGCCCAGTTCGTGAATCTCGTAACCGCGAATTACGAGCATCTGAAAATCACCGTTAGAAAGGATAGCGCCGAAGCCGCAGGCGGATCGATACTTGGCCTGATGATGCTTGGCGCTGCGCGCGGCGACGAGATCGAGATCTGCGTGGAGGGAGACGGAGCCGAGGCGGCGCTCGAAAATCTCGTGGGGCTGGTGCGCGGCGGCTTCGGCGAGCCGTGATGAACCGTTGACGCATCGTCGTTCAATCACGGGTTTTTCCAACCCTCTGGTCAAGTTCCTGCGCTCGCTGCGCGACAAGAAGCACCGCAAGCGCGAGGGCAAATTCATTGCCGAAGGACTGCGCCTGCTGACCGACGCACGGCTGTCCGGCTTGCTGCCCGAAATGCTGGTCATGTCCAGCGGGCGCGAGGACCACCCGCTGCTCGATGAACTGGAACGTGCGGTCTCGGACGCCGGCGGCGACGTGATCGAGATGAGCGAGGATGTGCTCGCCAAGGTCACCGGCAAGGAAAATCCGCAGGCCGTTGCCGGGGTCTTTGCCGAATTCGACACCGCACTGGCGTCACTGGATCGCAACGCCGCGCCAATCTGGCTGGTCGCACATGCCATGCGCGATCCGGGCAATCTCGGCACCATGCTGCGTACCGGCGATGCGGTGGGCGCTGGCGGGCTGATCCTGCTCGATGACTGCGCCGATCCATTTTCGGTCCAGTCCGTGCGCGCAAGCATGGGCGCAATCTTTACCCAGCGCATCGCGCGGGCAAGCTGGAGCGAGTTCATTGCGTGGTTGCGCGCGGGCGAAGGCCAACTGGTCGCAGCCTCGCTGCGCGATGCGACCGATTATCGCAGCGCGCCCTATCGCGCTCCGTGCTTCCTGCTGGTCGGCAACGAATCGCAGGGGCTTCCCCAAGCCCTCGAGGATGCGTGCGATCTTCGCGTCACCATTCCGATGCGTGGCCGGGCAGACAGCCTCAACGCCGCAATTGCCGGGGCAGTTCTGGCCTATGAGGCCCTGGCCGCCCTCACTCCCCCGCCACGAACGAAGTGATCCGCCACTCTCCACCCTGTTTTTCGGCACGCAGCCGGTAATCGAGCGGCGAGCGCAGGTCCTTTAGCCGGATGTAGCCTTCCCAATCGCTGTCGATCACCGCGATCTGCGCCCAGCCCGGATCGGGCACTTCCACTTCGTAGATGTGAATCAGTTGCCAGTTGAGCACCTTGCGCACGTTCGCAGAGCGCATGGGCCGCTCGCGCATCGGCACGGCGCTGCCAAGCGTGACATTGGTAGAGAACGGATCGGTGTCGCCCATATCCTGGTTGAAAAACCAGGGCATTACCAAAGCCGCATTGTCCTCGTCCCAGGCGCAGCCGAGCACCATTAGCCGGTCAAGCTCACGCCATTTCTTGCTGCCGGGCTTCAGCATGTCAAGAACCGCTTCGCGCCCGCCACCACCACCGAAATCGAGCATGATCTCAGATGAGGTAAGATCGGCGAATGCCTTGGCATCGCGCGCTTTTACCGCTGACTGCAACTTTGCGAGAAACTCGGCTCCGCCAGGCTTGGCCGAACATTCGTCGCGCGGCGCATACTGGCCCGGTGCATTGGGAGGAACCGCGAAGGACGCGTGGGCCGGTGCTGAAAGAGCCAGCGCAATCGCGCAGACGAAAGGTGTTTTCCTCAAGCCTGTGACTCCGTTTCGACTTCCGTTCCGCTATCGACAATATCGCCCGCATTGTAGCGTGGCGCCGCCTCGATCTGGGGCACGTCCTCGATCTCGCGCTTGCCGATCTCGATTCCCTTGTCCTTGAGGCGCCTGCCGGCAGACAGCACGTTACGTTCAAAACTGCCGACGAACTTGTTGTAGTTGCTGACCGCCGTTTCAAGCCCCCCGCCGACGCGGCGAAGATGCTCTGCCGCCACGGCGAGCCGGTCGTACAATTCGGCACCCGCCTTGCCGATTTCCACCGCCTCGCGCGCGATCTGGTCCTGCCGCCACACCTGCGCCACTGTTCGCGCGATGGCGACAAGGTTGGTCGGGGTCGCCAGCAGAACCTTGTTGCGAAACGCGAAATCCCACAGTTCCGGATCGTGTTCGAGCGCAGCAGCGACGAAATGCTCGCCAGGGACGAACATCACCACATAGTCAGGCGCTTCGTCGAACTGGCTCTGGTAGCTTTTCGCGCCAAGCGTTTGCACATGGCTGCGCATCGATTTGGCGTGAAGGTCAAGATGGCGCAGGCGCTCCTCGTCGCTGTCGGCTTCGAAGGCGGCCTGATAGGCATTCAAGGAAACCTTTGCGTCGATCACCAGCTTTTTCTGGCCCGGCACATTGACGATGGCGTCCGGGCGCAGACGACCGTCATCGGTGTGCATCGAGTGTTCCAGAATGAAATCGGTGTGCTGCGAGAGGCCGCACTGTTCGAGCACGTTCTGCAAGGCCCGCTCGCCCCACCGGCCGCGCGCCTTGGGCGCATTGGTCAGCGAATTGCCCAGCCGCTGCGCTTCGCGCCGCACCTGCTCCTGCCCATCGCGCATCGACTGGATGAGGCCGGAAAGCTGGCCGAAAGCGTCAACGCGTTGCTTTTCGAGGTTTGTAACCTGATCCTCGTAGCTCTTCAGCCGTTCGCCCACCGGCGCGAGCAGGGCCTTGATCTTCTCCTCGGACTGCTTCTCGGCATGGCCGAAGCTCTCCTTGGCCCGCGCGAGAAAGGCATCCTGCGCCTTGGACAAAACGGCATGGCCGGTATTCTGGAATTCACGCAGCAGTTCCTCGCGCGCTTCGACTAGCAGCTTCTTCTGTTCCTCGAAATGGGCGGCATTGGCCTTGAGCGTCGCCAGTTCGGCTGACACGCCTACCAGCTGCGCCGACAGGGAATCGGCCTGCTCGGCCTTGACCGATGCTGCCGAAAGCTCGGTGATCGCGCGCCGGAATTTCTGGTCGAGATCGCGCGCCTCTCCGTCGCGCACCAGAAATCGCTGACGCAGGTCCGCAGCCGGGCGCGAACCGAAAAACCAGCCCAAAAGCAATCCAAATGTAAAACCAATGATGATCGCAAATATAGTGACTTGTGCAGGTTCCATGTTCGTATCGCAGGGAACTTAGGTATGCGAGCTAATGCTCGCACACCCAACCTGCGCCTCTGGTCGCGGTAAGGCCTAACCGACCGGAAAGAATCGCAATTTGATCCCTAAAGTAGGAATCAAAATTCAGCAGTGCATCGCTACGCGACGCAAACAGTTGAAACGAACGACAAACGCTGTTGCCGCTCGCGTCACGACATTCCCAAGTCCAGCCAGTCTCCCGCTTGCGCAGACGTACGCGCCAAAAATTCATGGCGTACCTCCACGACAATGTCAGGCTATCCGTCAGACCATCAAGCTAGTCGTCAGTTATCCCGCTTCCAGTTATGTCCTCCCGGCCATTTGGCTCTTATCAGGGGATGCCTTCTGCGAGAAAAGATACGTCTAGAATGGGGGGCCACTAGCGGATCGAGCAACGCCCGATATCCTGCTCGCCCTTACAGGACACAGCTCAATGCCACGATCAGATTATTGTTGGAATAGCGCGCGCGCGATTTCCCCAGCTTTTTGGCGATTACGCCAACTTGCACTAGTCCGGAGCTGCGTCGGGGTTTCGGAAAACCGCCTCAGGCAGCTTTCCTCAACTTCTCCAGCTTTTTCAGCGCCATCTGGCGCTTGAGCCGCGACAGATGGTCGATGAACAACACGCCTTCGAGGTGGTCCATCTCGTGCTGCAGGCAGGTTGCCAGCAAGCCATCGATCTCTTCCTCATGCGCCGTGCCGTCGACATCCTGCCAGCGGGCGCGGATGCGGGCGGGCCGTTCCACGTCTGCGTAAATCTCGGGAACCGAAAGGCAGCCTTCCGAATAGACGTTCAATTCCTCCGAAGGATCGAGGATTTCCGGGTTGATGAACACGCGCGGCTCGCGCTTTGTCGGCGTGTGATAGTGCGCGTGGCCGCCGTGCGCCTCGCACAGTTCGGGCTCAGCGTCGGGGTCGTCGGGCTGCAGGTCGATGACCAGCGCGCGCAGGGGCACGCCCACCTGGATCGCGGCAAGGCCGATGCCCGGCGCATCATACATGGTTTCGAACATGTCCTCGATCAGGGTCTTGAGCTCCTCGTCGAATTTTTCGACGGGAGCGGACACCTGCTTGAGGCGCGGATCGGGAACTTCGAGGATTTCGCGGATAGCCATGAGGGGGCAGATAGTCTCGGAAGCAGCAGGGTTCAACCCACCGGGCGACGCGCCCTCAGAGCCTGGGCCAGCGTGCCCTCGTCCAGATAGTCCAGCTCGCCACCGACCGGCAGGCCATGGGCGAGCTGGGTGACGCGCACCGGCAGGCCTTCGAGCCGTTCCGCGATGTAGTGCGCGGTGGTCTGCCCTTCGAGCGTGGCGTTCATCGCCAGCACCACCTCGTCGATCCCTCCCGCCTCGACACGGGCCAGCAACGGGGCGATCGTCAGGTCTTCCGGTCGCACTCCGTCAAGCGCGGAAAGCCTGCCGCCAAGCACGTGATAGCGCCCGGTGAACAGCTTTGCCCGGTCGAGCGCCCACAAGTCGGCAACGTCCTCGACAACGCAGAGGGCGCGGGGATCGCGGCGGGGATCGGCGCACAGACCGCAAGGATCCGTCGTATCGACGTTGCCGCAGGTCGTGCATTCGACCAACCGTTCGTGAACCGCCTCGAGCGCCTTGAGCAGTTGCGGCAAGGCACCGTCGCGCCGCTTGACCAGCCAAAGCACCGCGCGCCGGGCCGAACGCGGTCCCAGCCCCGGCAGGCGGGAAAGGGCGGCAGTCAAAGTCTCGATATCTTGCGATGCCATGCCTCGCCAGATAGGGCCGGTGGTCCCTTCACGAAAGGCCAGCGGCCCGATTATGCGCATCATCTTCATGGGAACGCCGGAGTTTGCCGTGCCTGCCTTGCGGGCACTGCACCAGGCCGGGCACCAGATCGCGGCGGTTTACACCCAGCCGCCGCGTCCCGGCGGGCGGCGCGGCAAGGAGCTGACGCCCAGCCCGGTGCACAGGGCGGCGTCGGAGCTCGGGCTGGAGGTGCGTCATCCCGCCTCGCTCAAAAGTGTCGAGGAACAGGCAGCGTTCGCCGAACTTGGCGCGGACGTGGCGGTGGTCGCCGCCTATGGCCTGATCCTGCCGCAAGCCGTGCTCGATGCGCCGAGGCACGGCTGCATCAACCTTCACGCCTCGCTGCTGCCGCGCTGGCGTGGCGCCGCGCCGATCCAGCGTGCTATCCATGCCGGAGACGAAGAGACGGGCATCACCGTGATGCAGATGGATGCCGGACTCGATACCGGCGCGATGCTTCTCGCCGAAGCCACCCCGATCGGCGGCAAGACGGCCGGCGAACTAACCGATGAACTGGGTACAATGGGTGCCAGACTGATAGTGGATGTGCTGGCAGACCTTCCTGCATTTCCACCCAGGCCGCAGCCCGACGAGGGCGTGGCCTATGCAAAGAAGATCGACAAGGCTGAGGCCCTGTTGGATTTCTCGGGAAGCGCCGCGCAGGTCGAACGGCAGGTGCGCGCCATGGCCCCTGCCCCCGGCGCGTTTTTCACGCTGGATGGCGAACGCTACAAGGTACTGGCAGCCGAGGTTGTCGATGGCTCGGGCGAGCCGGGTACGGTCCTCGACGATTCGCTCACCGTGGCCTGCGGCTCGGGCGCGATCCGGCCAACATTGATCCAGCGCGCGGGCAAGCCTGCCATGCCGACTGCCGACCTGTTGCGTGGCAAGCCGATTGCTCCGGGAAAGCGGCTCACTTGACCCGCTTCCAGCTAATCCTCGAATTCGATGGCGGGCCGTTCATGGGCCTGCAGCGACAGGCGCACGGGCCTTCGGTGCAGCAGTCGGTCGAGGAGGCGGTGAAGGCTATCACCGGCGAGACAGCAACGCTTCATTCCGCCGGGCGCACCGATGCGGGAGTCCATGCCCTCGCGATGTCGAGCCATGTCGAGATCGAACGCGAGATCGAACCGTTCCGGTTGATGGAAGCATTGAATGCCCACCTGCAGCCCGATCCCGTCGCCGTGACGGACTGCCGAGTGGTTGCCGACGACTGGCACGCGCGGTTTTCCTGCGTGGGGCGCAGTTATCGCTACCGCATCGTCAACCGCCGCGCCCCGCTGACGCTGGAGCGCGGACGGGCGTGGCAGGTTCCGCAACCGCTCGATGCCGAGGCCATGCACCGCGCCGGACAGGCGCTGGTCGGCCAGCACGATTTCACGACATTCCGTTCCGCCCATTGTCAGGCAGCAAGCCCGGTCAAGACGCTGGACAGCCTCCGCGTTACGCGGGACGGCGAACATGTTCTGATCGAAACCGCGGCCCGATCGTTCCTGCATCATCAGGTACGCTCGATGGTGGGGTGCCTGGCGCTGGTCGGGATGGAGCGCTGGCCCGAGCAGCGCATTGCTGAGGTGCTGGAAGCGCGCGATCGGCAAATGCTCGGGCTTAACGCGCCGCCCGAAGGCCTCTATTTCGTCGCTGCAACCTATCCGGAGTAACCCGATGCCCACCCCTGCCCGCCAGATCGCCTCCACTCTCAACGAGAACGCCACCATTACGATCGAGGTGCGCAACGCAGTTCTGCCCGATCCCGGAGCGAAGCAGGTCGTGGTCGCCATCGAGGCCGCTCCGATCAATCCCAGCGACATTGCTGGCCTCTATGGCCCCGCCATGCTGGCGGAGGCGGACTATTCGCCCGGCAGGATCGTCGCCTCGGTGCCGGCGCCCGCCATGAAGGCACAGGCCGGACGAATCGGCCAGCCGATGGTGACAGGCATCGAGTGTGCCGGAACGGTGATCGCGACCGGTGACGATCCGGCGGCGCAGGCGTTAATGGGCAAGCGAGTCGCCTGCTGGCCCGGCGCGGGGACGCATGCCAGCCATGTACTTGTTCCGCTCGACGCCTGCATCGCCATTCCTGACAGCGCGAGCATCGAGAACGCGAGCGCCAGCTTCGTCAATCCGATGACCGCGTTAGGGTTTGTCGGCACGATGCAGCGGCAGGGCTACGAGGCGCTGGTCCACACCGCCGCCGCCTCGAACCTCGGCCAGATGCTCAATCGCATCTGTATGGAGGACGGCATCGCGAGCGTCAGCATCGTGCGCAAACCCGAACAGGTCACCCTGCTCAAGGCCATGGGATGCGAACATGTGCTGGATTCGAGCGAGGCCGATTTCGACGCCTGCCTGATCGACGCCATTGCCGAAACGAACGCCTATTGCGGTTTTGACGCCATCGGCGGCGGAGACATGGCCGGGCGCATCCTTGCCGCCATGGAGCGGGCCGCCACGCGCAACGCCGAATTCAGCCGTTACGGATCGGCACAGCGCAAGCATGTCTACATCTACGGGCGTCTCGACCTCTCGCCGACAGTGCTGCCCCCGAGCATCGGATTTTCGTGGGACATGGGCGCATGGCTGCTGTTTCCCTATCTCCAGCTCATCGGCCCAGAAGCAAGCCGGGCCATGAGCGAACGGGTGATTGCCGGGATCGATACAACCTTTGCCAGCCATTTCAGCCAGCGGCTGACCTTGGAACAAGTTCCCGAAAAAGACGCGGCGGTGACAATCAATGGGCGGCGGACAGGTGAAAAGGCGCTGATCCTGCCAGCGGGCTAACGTCCCGCACCTTCCCTCGCCGCCTGCTCGATCCGGCGGGCCCTCTCACGGGCACGTGCCTCGGCCTCGCGGGCCCGCCGTTCAAGATCGCGCGCGGCGTTGTCGGCCCGGCTGATGACATCGTCGATCGCTCCGGAACCCACGCGCACGCCGTCCGGCCTAATTCGCACGTCGACCGGCATTCCGCCGATGTCGGTGCTGATCCTTGCGCCATCGCCTTCGATGCCAAATTGCGCATCGTCCAAAGGCAGGTCGCCCAGATCGGCAATGTCCAGCGGCACCACGGGGCCGGACGGATCGGGTGCCTTTTTCGACTTGGGTCGCGAAGGCAGCGACGCTTCGCCCAGCGCCACGCGCATGAAATCGCGCCACACCCGCGCCGGCAGGCCGCCGCCCGAGATACCGGCAAGCGGGCTGTTGTCGTCGTTGCCGATCCACACGCCCGTCACCAGCCCGCCAGCGTAGCCCACGAACAGGGCATCGCGGTGATCCTGTGTCGTGCCTGTCTTGCCGAAATTGGCCGCGCGCAGCATCGCAGCCCTGCCCGTGCCACGATTGATCGCGGCGCGCAGCATCTGCTCCATTGCTTCCTTGTCGCTGCCCGAAAGGCTTGTCTGGCCGCTGGTCAGCCATTCCCACCAGCCCGGTTCCCTGGCCGGAAAGGCGCTGGGACGAACCGGGAAATCGTTTCCGGCAAGGCCCGCGTAGGCAGAGGTCAGCTCCATCAGCGTCATGGTGGAAGTGCCGAGCGCAAGGCTTGGGTCGCCCTTGGCCAGCGGCGAGCGCACGCCAAGGTCGCGCGCGGTGCGAATAATCGCTGCGTCGCCCACCTCGTGAAATAGACGAACCGCAGCAACGTTGCTGGAGCGCGCAAAGGCATCCTCCAGCGTTATGGACTCGGAATATCGCTCACCCGCATTCTTTGGGCGATAGGCGCCCTTGATGATCGGCGTATTGGCCACGGTATCGTCCGGCTCCCAGCCATCCTTCAGGGCAGCGAGATAGACGAACAGCTTGAAGGTCGATCCGGGTTGGCGGCGTGCCTGCGTCACCCGGTTGAACGGCGATGTGGCATAGTTCTTCCCACCCACCATGGCGACAACCTCGCCATTAGGGCGCATGGCGACGATGGCGATTTGCGCATTGCCGAGCGGAGCGCGGGCAATCGCGGCCTGCGCTGCCCGCTGCAGCCGGGAATCGAGCGTGGTCCTGAGCGATTGGCGGGCATAGCCGGCCTCGGTCAGTTGCCTTGCCTCGGGCAGCGCCCAGTCGGCGAAATAGGTGCCAGTCGGAAGGTCCTTCTTGGTGCGGACATCGACCTGTGGCGATCTGAGTGCCTTGGCCTCCTTCGCATCGAGATACCCAGTATCGACCATCGCGCCCAGAACCGTGCGCATCCGCACCTCGGCCTTCTTGTAATTCCTCGTCGGCGCATAGGCGCTCGGCGCCTTGAGCATTCCCGCCAGCATCGCCGCCTGCGGTTTGGTCAGGTTTTCGGGCTTGCGGTAGAAATAGTGGAGCGATGCGGCGCGCAGGCCATAGACGTTGTCGCCGAAATAGGCGTTCGACAGGTAGCGTTCGAGGATTTCGTCCTTTGTCAGCCATGCCTCCAGCCAGAACGCGATTATCGCTTCGCGCGCCTTGCGGGTCAGGCTCTGCTCGGGGGTCAGGAAGGTGAACTTGGCAAGCTGCTGGGTGATCGTGGAGCCGCCCTGCCGGCTGTCGGTGAACAGGTTGTTGACGAAGGCGCGCGCCATGCCGCGCGGATCGACGCCCCAATGCGAGTAGAAACGCCGGTCCTCGATCGCGATGAAGGCGTTCTTGACGTGATCCGGCAGCTTTTCCGCCTCGACGGGCTGGTCGACAATCGCACCGTTACGGGCGATCGGGGTGCCGTCCGACGCCAGCAGGGTCAGCTCGGGCGGAGCAATGGGTTTAAGCGATTTGGACAGCGGTGCCGTGAACAGAAGCCACAGGACCGTCAGGAAAAACAGCATCAGGATCGACGCAATGCCCCGCGAGACCCACCACCAGCGGGTTCGCTTGACAGGTTCGGGGGCCAGTTCGCCTTCAGGCTGCGCAATGTCGTCGATGATGACGGGCGGTTCGGGAGCCGGCTGGCTGGCGCGCGTCCACGGCCAGCGACGGCGCGCCTCGCCTTGTCCGCCATCTTCCCCGGTGCCGACAGGCATGTCCATGGCGCTATCCTAGCACCCCGGTGGCTTAACCCGCAATGAGCGGCTCGCGCCTTGTTCAGGCCTTCGCCACCACGCTCTCGGGCAGCTCGGTGCCGAACACCCGCTGGTAATACTCGGCAACCAGCATCCGCTCGGTCTCGTCGCACTTGTTCAGGAACGAGAGACGGAAGGCGAAGCCCGGATCCTTGAAGATCGCTGTGTTCTGCGCCCAGGTGATCACCGTGCGCGGGCTCATCACGGTCGAGATATCGCCATTGATGAAGCCTTGGCGGGTAAGATCGGCAACCTTGACCATGTCGGCGACCAGCTTGGGATCGACACCGGTCGATTTGGCCGAAACGATCTCGCGCTCGGTCTCCTGCGGCAGGTAATTCAGCCCGACGACGATGTTCCAGCGGTCCATCTGGCCCTGGTTGATCGCCTGGGTGCCGTGATAGAGCCCCGAGGTATCGCCAAGCCCCACGGTGTTGGCGGTAGAAAACAGGCGGAAATACGGATTTGGGCGGATGACCCGGTTCTGGTCCAGCAGGGTCAGCTTGCCTTCGGTTTCGAGCACGCGCTGGATCACGAACATCACGTCCGGGCGCCCGGCATCGTATTCGTCGAACACCAGCGCTACCGGATGCTGGAGCGCCCAGGGCAGAAGGCCTTCGCGGAATTCGGTAACCTGCAAGCCGTCGCGCAGCACGATGGCATCGCGTCCGATGAGGTCGATGCGGCTGATATGCGCGTCGAGGTTGATGCGGATGCACGGCCACTTGAGCCGCGCCGCGACCTGCTCGATGTGGGTCGACTTGCCGGTGCCGTGATAGCCCTGCACCATGACGCGGCGGTTGAAGGCAAAGCCCGCAAGAATCGCCAGCGTCGTATCGGGATCGAAGACGTAGCTCGGATCGAGATCGGGTACGCGCTCGTCCGCCTGGCTGAAGGCTGGCACCTTCATGTCGATATTGATCCCGAACGTCTCGCGCACGTCCACTTCGATGTCGGGTGCGGCCATCAGCGTGGCATCGCGATCGCCGGTCTTGATCTGGGTTTGCTCGGTCATAGGCCAAACCGCCTATACGCGGGCGCGCTGGCCTGCAATATGTTTGGACATTGGGTCTGTTTCAGGGAGAGATTGGCATGAAGCTTTATGGTGCGCTGCTTTCGCCGTTTGTTCGCAAGGTTGCGGTGGTTCTGGAAGAAAAGGGCATGGCCTGGGAGCTGGCAGTAAACAGTCCCGGCTCGCCCGATCCCGATTTCCAGAAGGCCAGCCCGTTCGGCAAGATCCCGGCGCTGGTCGACGGTGACTTCACGCTTGCCGATTCGACCGCGATTGCCGTCTATCTTGACGCCAAGCAGCCAAGTCCGTCCCTGCTTCCTGCCGAGGCCGGTGCGCGCGGCAAGGCCGTCTGGTTCGACGAATATGCCGACACCATCCTTGGCACATCAGGCCTCAAGATCGTGTTCAACCGGCTGGTGGGGCCAAAGCTGCTCAAACTCCCGGCCAGCGAGGAAGTGGCCCTGCAAGGCGAAGCCGAGCTGCCGAGAATCCTCGACTATCTGGAGAGCATTGCCCCGGAGCAAGGCTGGCTCGATGGCGAATTCTCCTTGGGCGACATTTCGGTCGCCTCGATGCTCAAGACCCTGAGCTACGTAGGCCATGGGCCCGATTCTGCCCGCTATCCGCGCACGGCGGCGTGGTATGGCCGGGTCGCGGTCCGACCTTCATGGGCAGCGGTGGCGGAAATGGAAGCGCCCACTGCCGAACGGTTGGGGGCTACTGCCTAGCACCCGCCGGGCAGCGGGGACTTTTCCGGCAAGGCAAACAAGTCGACGAAGCGTTGTGACAGGGCGACATCGCCAGTAACGGTTACACCACAGTCGCCCGGTTCCTGCTTGCCGTAGATGACGGCGAGGAACGGCTCGACCGATTGCGCCTCGAACACCAAATCCGGGATTAAACCGGTATCGGCATGGCGCGCAACTGCGAGTTCGCCATTGGCCACCTCTGCGGACATTGTTTCTTGCGGCGTGCAAAACAGGACGCGCAGGTGCAAGCCCCTTGCCTTTTCCGGGTCGATCATGGTGCGCAGCGATAGCAGGAACGAAGTCGCCGTCATGGGTAGCGACGCATCATGGAGCGGCGAGCGCACTGCCCACCGCCCCAGCGCCTGCATGACGAATTCGAGCTCACGACCCCAGTCGGTCAGCTCCAAGACCTGGACGGCAGCGGGCGGCGGCAACTTGCGACGGACCAGCACGCCCAGTTCCTCGAGCCGCGCGAGCCGCTCGGTCAGCACCTTGGCGCTCAGGCCAGGCAATTCGGCGCGAATGTCCGAAAAACGTCTCGGACCGAGCATAAGCTCGCGAACAATCAGCAAGCTCCAGCGTTCGCCGACCAGTTCCATGGCGAAGGCAGCCGCGCAGGCGTCTTCATACCACCGACCGTGCGGGGTTTGCGACAGGTTAGTTTCTTTTCCCAACTCCATAGTTGCTTTTAGTTACCATCGAGAGCAGGCTCATGCAATCGCCGAGTCGCAATGCAGGAAACACACCATGATCCGAATGATCTTCGTCAATCTGCCGGTGACCGATCTGCCCAAGGCCATGGCCTTCTATGAAGCGCTCGGCTTCACCAACAATCCGCAGTTCACCGACGAGACGGCCGCCTGCATGGTCCTGAGTGAAACGATCCATGTGATGCTGCTCACCCACGCCAACTGGAAGACGTTCACCGATCGCCCCATCCCGGACACCGGGTCGAGCGAAGTGATGCTGTGCATTTCCTGCGACAATCGCGAGGAAGTCGAGAGCCTCAACTCTACAGCAGGCAGGCACGGCGGCACCTCCGATATCTTCCCGGCGCAGGACCATGGCTTCATGATGAGCCATGCCTTCTCCGACCCCGATGGGCACATCTGGGAAGCTATGTGGTTGGATCCGGCAATTGCCAGCGGCGAGGCTCCCGAATTGCAGACGGCAAGCCAGTGAGGCGCGAGACATGACCCAGCAACCAGCAATCGAAATCACCGCATACGACTGGGTCCCCGACATGGCGCGCGGCAAGGTCAAGGACATGCGCGTGCGCTGGGCCTTGAACGAGATCGGCCTGCCCTACAAAGAACGACTCGTCGGCGGTGCGGGTGGTGAGAAATCAGCCGATCACCTCGACGACCAACCCTTCGGCCAGGTCCCAATCTACAAGGAGGGCGACCTGACACTGTTTGAGTCGGGCGCGATCCTGCTTCATATCGGCGAAAAGGACGAGCGCTTGCTGCCGCGCGATCCGGTGGCCCGCGGACGTGCCATCGCCTGGATGTTCGCGGCCCTCAACAGCGTGGAGCCGTTCCTGCAGGCGCTGTTCCTGATCGACCTGCGCGGGGAAGGCCAGCCTTGGCACGGCCCGGCCTCGGGAGCCTTGCAACCATTTGCCGAAAATCGGCTGCAGCAGCTTTCGGCTGCGCTTGGGGAACGGGAATGGTTGGAAGACCGCTTCACCTTGGGCGATCTGCTGATGATTGACGTTCTGCGCACAACCTCAAAGCAGCAGTTCGTCCGCGCACACGCCAACCTTGCCGCCTATGTCGAGCGAGGAACGGCGCGGCCCGCTTTCCGGTCGGCTCTGGCAGCGCAGATGGCCGCGTTCGAAGAAAGGGAACCGAAATGACCTACATCCAGGGTTTTGTCCTGCCCGTACCTGCCGACAAGAAGCAGGCCTATATCGAGGCAGCAGCGATGGGCTGGGAGCATTTCGAGAAATACGGCGCAATCGAACATGTCGAGGCATGGGAGGAAGACGTGCCAGACGGTACTCTGACCGATTTCCGCATGGCGGTGAAGTCGCAGCCGGACGAGAAGATCGTGTTCAGCTGGGTCATCTGGCCTGACAAGGCTACCTGCGATGCTGCCGAGGCCAGGATGCGCGAAGAAGCGCCTGGGCGCGCAATATCTCATCGGCGCTCATGCCTTCGAAATAATCGTAGCCGGCGTTGAACGGGCGCACATGTTCGAGGCACAGCCAGCGCCACTCGCCCGGCCCATCGAAACCGGGCGCACGCGGACCCGGAGCGCGAAACTCGCCCGCCTCTTCACAACCGAGCTAATGACAGGCCTTGCCTTGGGATTCGAAACGTCCGTGAAATCTGTCCGCGCGCATGGCTTTCAAGATGGCGTCCTAGCTCCTAAATTGGAAGCCCAAGGAGACTGGCTTTGAGCGGACCAATCGCACAGGAAATCGAAACGCGGCTGCAAGAGGCTTTCGCGCCCAGCCACCTTGCCGTCATCAACGACAGCGCCAGCCACTCAGGCCACCGCGGCGATGATGGCAGCGGCGAATCGCATTTCACGGTCGAGATCGAGAGCGGGGCTTTTGCCGGAGTAGCCCGGCTTCAGCGCCAGCGCATGGTCAACGCGGCCCTGGGCGACATTCCCGGCCAGAGGGTCCATGCGCTAGCGATCAAGGCGCGCGCGCCGGGCGAATAGGAAGAGGGATCGGCTCATGACCATCTTGCAGACAATCACGCCCGTGACGCACGATCTGGGCCAGTTCGAGGTGCGCCGGGTGCTGCCTTCCGCCCAAAAGCGCATGGTCGGACCGTTCATCTTCGTCGACCAGTTCGACCCTGCTCATCTTGCTCCGGGTGAAGGGATGGGCGTTCGCCCGCACCCACACATCAATCTTGCCACGGTGACCTGGCTGTTCGATGGCGAATATGCAGGCGCGATCGAACACCGCGACAGCCTTGGCACCTTTGCGACAATCCGGCCTGGACAGGTCAACCTGATGACCGCAGGCAGCGGTATCGTCCATTCCGAGCGCAGCCCGCAAGCGGAGCGCGACAGAGGGCCAAGCTTCTACGGCATGCAGACCTGGCTTGCCCTTCCCGATGGCAGGGAGGAAATAGATCCGGCCTTCGAAAGCCGCACAGACCTGCCGCTGGTCGAGGGCGGCGGAGCGAGCGCAAGGGTCATCATGGGCACGCTCTGGGGCCAATCCGCCCAGACGACGCAATACGCCGCGACGATCTATGCCGACATCGTGCTCGATGCGGGCGGATCGCTCCCGATCGACGCCGATGCGGACGAGCGCGCCGTGATGCTGGTCGGTGGGTCTGCCTCTATCGATGGCGTCCAGCTCGGCCTTTACGAGCTTGCCGTACTCGCGCCCGGCGCAACGATGCGTCTCGCCAGCGAGAGCGGCGCGCGCGTGATGCTGCTGGGCGGCGAGGCCTTCACCACCCGTCGATACGCGTGGTGGAACTTTGTCAGTTCCTCGCGCGAGCGGATCGAACAGGCTAAGGACGACTGGAACAACCATCGCTTCCCCCTGGTTCCCGGCGACGAACACGAGCGCATCGAAATTCCCGAAAAGCCGCTGACCCAGGCGTGATGGCAGTTTCGTCGCGCATTGCCCTTTGGCGCTCCGGAAGCTAGGGCGCGCACGCTATGACGCGCCAGCTTACCTTCGCCGTGCCCAAGGGCCGCCTTCTCGACGAGGCGCTGCCGATGATGGCTGCTGCCGGGATCGTTCCCGAAGCGGAATTTCACGACAAGAACAGCCGTGCGCTCGCCTTCAGCTGCGAGAACAGCGATGTGCGGATCATCCGGGTGCGCGCGTTCGATGTCGCCACTTTCGTCGCGCACGGGGCGGCGCAGATGGGCATCGTCGGTTCGGACGTGGTCGAGGAATTCGCCTATTCCGACCTCTATGCGCCGGTCGATCTCGACATCGGCCATTGCCGCCTGTCCGTAGCGGAACCCGCCGGAGCAGATAGCAGCGCCGGAACCAGCCATACCCGCGTCGCCAGCAAGTATCCCAATCTTACCCGCCGCCACTATGAAAGCCTAGGTATCCAGGCCGA
>JAURNJ010000152.1 GCA_030830245.1 Novosphingobium sp.
CTGTCCCGCTACGTATCTCGAAATCGGCATGGTCGCGCATTGCCGGTCGGTAATGGGGCAAATCCGGCGGGGCGGCAAGCGACCTTGCGCGCGCGCGCGGGCACTGGCAAAGGCCCGGCGATGACCGCAAACGCGCCCGCTTCCCCGCTCGACAAGACCTTCGATCCAGCCGAGATCGAGGCCAGATGGTATGCACATTGGGAGCAGAACGGCCTGTTCCGGCCCGAGCGCCCCGACGCGCAGCCCTTCACCATCGTCAATCCGCCGCCCAACGTGACCGGCAGCCTGCACATCGGCCACGCGCTCGACAACACGCTGCAGGACATCGTGATCCGTTACGAGCGTCTGCGCGGCAAGGACGCGCTGTGGGTGGTCGGCACCGACCATGCCGGAATCGCGACGCAGATGGTAGTCGAACGCCAGCTTGAAGAGCGGCAGGACAAGCGCACCAATTACACGCGCGAGCAATTCATCGACAAGGTGTGGGAATGGAAGCGCGAGAGCGGCGGCCAGATCACCCGCCAGCTTCGCCGCCTAGGCTGTTCTATGGACTGGAGCCGCGAGCAGTTCACCATGGACCCGCACTTCACCCGCGCGGTGGTGAAGGTGTTCGTCGATCTCTACAATACCAAAAAAGAGGATGGGCAGCGCCTGATCTACCGCGACAAGCGGCTGGTGAACTGGGACCCGAAGCTGAAGACCGCGATCAGCGACCTTGAGGTCGAAACCCGCGAGGTGCAGGGCCATTTCTGGCACTTCCGCTATCCGCTGGCCGATGGCGAAAGGCTGGACAATGGCGCGGACCATATGGTCGTCGCCACCACCCGGCCCGAAACGATGTTGGCCGACATGGCGGTGGCGGTCCACCCTGAAGACCCGCGCTACAGGAGCGTGATCGGCAAGCATGTCAAACTGCCGATCACCGGGCGGCTTGTGCCGATCGTGGGCGACGAGCACGCCGACCCGGAGCTAGGCTCGGGCGCGGTGAAGATCACGCCGGGCCACGATTTCAACGACTTCGAGGTGGGCAAGCGCGCCGGCATCGCGCCGGGTGACATGCTCAACATGTTCGATGCCGAGGCCAGAGTGGTACAGACGGCGGACGGGCTGATCCCGGCCGATTTTGTCGGTATGGATCGCTTCGCCGCGCGCGACAAGGTGTTGGCGGACCTGAAGGCGGCGGGCCTGCTCGTGCCGCACGTTTCCAGGAACAAGGACGACGAGGAAGTTGAGGCGGACGCCGAACCGCGCACCATCCAGACGCCCTATGGCGACCGCGGCGGCGTGGTCATCGAACCGTGGCTGACCGACCAGTGGTATGTCGATGCCAAGACCCTCGCTCAGCCGCCGATCGAGGCGGTGCGCGACGGGCGCATCGAGATCGTGCCCAAGACCTGGGAAAAGACCTTCTTCAACTGGATGGAGAACATCCAGCCGTGGTGCGTCAGTCGTCAGCTGTGGTGGGGGCATCGGATTCCGGCGTGGTATGCCGAGGACGGGGAGGTTTTCGTCGCCGAGACCGAGGAAGAAGCGCAGGCGCTCGCCGGAAACCGCAAGCTGACCCGCGATGAGGACGTCCTCGACACCTGGTTTTCCTCGGCGCTTTGGCCCTTCGCCACGCTCGGCTGGCCCGAGGAAGGCGCGCCGCTTGTCGCCAAGCACTATCCCAACGACCTGCTGATCTCCGGCTTCGACATCCTGTTTTTCTGGGATGCGCGCATGGCGATGCAGGGCATGCATTTCATGGGTGAAGCGCCGTGGAAGCGGCTCTACCTCCATGGCCTGGTTCGCGCGGCAGACGGACAGAAGATGTCCAAGTCCAAAGGCAATGTCGTCGATCCGCTCGGCCTGATCGACCTCTACGGCGCGGACGCGCTGCGCTTCTTCATGGCGGCGATGGAAAGCCAGGGCCGCGACGTGAAGATGGACGAGAAGCGGGTCGAGGGATACCGCAACTTCGCCACCAAGCTGTGGAATGCGGCGCGGTTCTGCCAGTCCAACGGGATCGGTGCGAGCACGCAGATTGCCGCACCCGAGGCCACTCTCGCGGTCAACAAATGGATCGTTGGCGAAGTCGTCGAAACGCTGGCCTCGCTCGATCAGGCGATGGCCGACCTGCGCTTCGACGCGGCGGCTGAGTCAATATACCATTTTGTGTTCGACAGCTTCTGCGACTGGTATCTGGAACTGATCAAGGGTCAAATCGGCGAAGAGACGAAGCTGGTCGCTGGCTGGGTGCTCGACCAGATCCTCGTCATGCTCCACCCCTTCATGCCCTTCATCACAGAGGAGCTGTGGTCCAAGCTGGGCGAGCGCGCCAATTACCCGCTTATTACCGCTAAGTGGCCGGAACCGGAAGCGAGCGTGGATGGCACAGCCAAAAGTGAAATTGATGCTCTAGTAGACATCATCAGTTCGGTTCGATCTGCACGAGCAGAGGCCGGAATCTCGCCGAGCACAAAACTTACGGCAAACGTCGCGCAACCAGATGCAATCACATCACACATTGCGACAGAGTATGCGGCGGCGCTTGAGCGCCTTGGCCGCATTACGGAGTTCTCCTACACCGTTCCCTCATCTAAGGCGGTGCTGCAGGTCGTCACCTCTGCCAACACAATCATATTTGACCTCGAAGGCGTCATCGACATCGACGCCGAAAAGGCTCGTCTCGCCAAGGCGCTGGAAGCCTCGCAGAAGGAAGCGAAGTCGCTCGAAGGCCGCCTCAACAATCCCGCCTTCGTCGAAAAGGCCAAGCCAGAGGCAGTCGAAAAGGCCCGCGCCGACCATGCCCACCACAGCGCCGAGACCGAACGCCTCGCGGCCGCGCTGGCAAGGCTGGGGTGACATGGCGCTGACGCTTGCCACCATCGAACCCGGCAAGCCCGAGATTTTCGCTGCCTTGCAGGGTGAAGGGCCATCGGCAGGCAAGCCATCGGTGTTCATCCGCCTTTCGCAGTGCAACCTCGCCTGCGAGTGGTGCGACACGGCCTATACCTGGCGTTTCACCGGCGACAACCGCCCGCACCGCGACGGCGAAGCCTATGAGCGCAAGGCCAATCAGGTCGTTCTCGAAGAGCACGATGCGGCCGCGCGGATCGCTGCCCATGGCCGCAACCGGCTGGTCATCACCGGCGGCGAGCCATTGCTGCAGGGCGCAGCGCTCGCCCGGATGCTGGCTGAACTGCCCGATCTTCACGTCGAGATCGAAACCAACGGGACCGTGCCCGCTCACCCCACGCTTGATCCGCAGGTCAACCAGTTCAACGTCTCGCCCAAGCTGGCGCACAGCGGCAACGCGCCCGAGCTTGCCCTGGTGCCCGAGCGACTGGCGCGCTGGGCGGCAGACCCGCGCGCCGCGTTCAAATTCGTCGTTGCCGAGCCGGGAGACCTCGACGAGATCGCCGCGCTGCAACGCCGCCATGCCATTCCCGCCGCGCGGGTGTGGCTGATGCCCGAGGGCCGCGACAGCGCCACCCTGCGCTCGCGCGCCGCCTGGCTCGCCCCGCTGTGCGCCGCCCACGAGTTTAATTTCTCGGACCGCTTGCATATCCACCTGCATGGCGACACGAGGGGGACGTGAGCGAAGCCAATCCCGAAGAGTTCCCGATAGAAGAGGCCCTTGTTCCGGAGCGGACCGGTGGCCTCAATCTGATCGACGGGCCTATCTTCAGGACGCTCGTCATGTTCTCGCTGCCGACGCTGGGCACCAACGTGCTGCAAAGCTTCGGCATGACCGCGAACGCGATCTGGGTGGGGCAGTTGC
>JAURNJ010000153.1 GCA_030830245.1 Novosphingobium sp.
GTCAACGTCGCCTTATGGTTCGGGCGGCGCTGGTTTCCGACGACCGTCCCGGCGGAGATTCGGTGATGAGCCAGCATCAGCGGCTGCGTGCGCTGGCCGACCCCGCGCATCTTCCCGCGCTCAAGCTGGACTACGCCCATCGCCGCCCTGCGCTAGGGCTGGGAGCACTCGAACCGCCGCCTCGCGTCCTGCTGCTCTACGGGTCGTTAAGGGAGAGGTCCTATTCACGGCTCGTGGTCGAAGAGGCCGCGCGCCTGCTGCAATTCTTCGGCTGCGATACGCGCATCTTCGATCCATTTGACCTGCCGCTACCCGATCAGGTGAAGGACGACGATCACCCCGCCGTCCATGAGCTACGCGAACATTCGTTGTGGTCCGAAGCGCAGGTCTGGTGCAGCCCGGAACGGCACGGACAGATCACCGGCATCATGAAGACGCAAATCGATCACCTGCCGCTGGCCTATAAAGGTCTCCGGCCAACCCAAGGCCGCACCCTGGCGGTGATGCAGGTCAGCGCAGGATCGCAAAGTTTCAATAGCGTCAACACGCTCAGGATCCTTGGCCGCTGGATGCGGATGGTCACCATCCCCAACCAGTCCTCCGTGGCCAAGGCTTGCGAGGAGTTCGACCAGGCAGGCCGGATGAGGCCATCGAGCTATTACGAGCGCATCGTCGACGTGATGGAGGAACTGGTGCGCTTCACCGTGCTGCTGCGACCGCACGCGGACCGGCTGGTTGACCGCTATTCCGAGCGGGTGGATGGAGGGCACCCTGTGCCAGCTACTAGCGAAATCCTCGCTTCGATTGCTCCTGCAATCTGAGCGATCGAGAGCCTGATCGCGTCTCAGAAGAGACCAGATAGGGATGCTGAATTTCGCTGACTTGCGACGTCTCGCGCGCATGACCAAGGGCGCGGTTGCACCGCGATTTGGTTGGAGGCCCGAGCCGGAATCGAACCGGCGTGCAAGGATTTGCAGTCCTCTGCGTAACCACTCCGCCATCGGGCCATCCGGTGCGGTGAAGGAACGCGCCCCTACCAACGCTTTGCCCGCCGCGCAATTGCTTTCGCCTAGTCGGCCTGCTTGCGCGCCTGCGCCATTGCGCCGCCCTTGCCAGCCGCTATAGGCAAGGGCCGCGATTCACGCTCGCCTGGGAGAGGATGCAAATGAAGACCCGCGCCGCCGTTGCTTTCGAGGCGAAGAAGCCGCTCGAGATCGTCGAGGTCGAACTCGAAGGACCGAAAGCGGGCGAAGTGCTGGTCGAGATCATGGCGACGGGCATCTGCCACACCGATGCCTACACGCTCGATGGATTCGACAGCGAAGGCATCTTTCCAAGCATCCTTGGCCATGAAGGCGCTGGGATCGTGCGCGAGGTCGGCGCTGGCGTTACCAGCGTAAAGCCGGACGATCACGTCATCCCGCTCTACACGCCCGAATGTCGCCAGTGCAAACCGTGCCTTTCGGGCAAGACCAACCTGTGCACCGCGATCCGCGCCACCCAGGGACAGGGCGTGATGCCGGATGGCACCAGTCGCTTTTCCTACAAGGGCCAGCAGATCTTCCACTACATGGGCTGCTCGACTTTCTCGAACTTCACTGTCCTTCCCGAGATCGCGGTGGCAAAAATCCGCGAGGACGCGCCGTTCCAGACCTCGTGCTATGTCGGCTGCGGGGTGACGACTGGCGTTGGCGCGGTGGTGAATACGGCCAAGGTGCGCCCCGGCGACAATGTCGTGGTGTTCGGGCTCGGCGGCATTGGCCTCAACGTCATCCAGGGCGCGCGCATGGCTGGCGCGGACCGCATCGTTGGCGTCGACATCAATGCGGACAAGGAGGAATGGGGCCGCAAATTCGGCATGACCGACTTCGTCAATCCCAGGAACGTCGGCAACGTGGTCGAGCATATCGTCAACATGCTCGATGGCGGGGCGGACTATTCGTTCGACTGCACCGGCAATACCGACGTGATGCGCCAGGCGCTGGAATGCTGCCACCGCGGCTGGGGCCAGTCGATCATCATCGGTGTGGCCGAGGCGGGCAAGGAAATCTCCACCCGGCCGTTCCAGCTCGTCACTGGCCGGGTATGGCGGGGCACTGCCTTTGGCGGGGCCAAGGGCCGCACCGACGTGCCGAAGATCGTGGACTGGTACATGAACGGGAACATCGAGATCGACCCGATGATCACCCACGTCCTCACGCTGGAGGAAATCAACAAGGGCTTCGACCTAATGCAAGAGGGCAAGTCGATCCGCTCCGTAGTGGTTTATTGAGAAAGGAAAACCGAAGATGTTCAGTCATTTCGTGGTCGGCGCAAACGACCTTGAGGCCTCCAAGAAGTTCTACGACGCAATCATCGGCGCGCTGGGTGGCAAGGAAGGTTTCAGCGACCCCAAGGGTCGCATCATCTACATGCACGACGGCGGCATGCTGCTGGTCACCAAGCCCATCGACGGCCAGCCTGCCACGTACGCCAATGGCGGCACGATCGGCTTCAAGATGAGCAGCCCGGAACAGGCCAAGGCCTGGCACGACGCCGGCGTCGCCGCAGGCGGCACGAGCTGCGAGGATCCTCCGGGCGAGCGCCCCGGCTCGGGCATGTACCTCGCCTACCTGCGCGACCCGACCGGCAACAAGCTGTGCGGGCTGCACATGCTGGGTTAAGCAGGTGAGCCAGGCCGCGCGGATCGACGAGATCGTCGCGGCGCATGTGCACCGCGAAGGACCGCTGCTGCCCATCCTGCGGGATGTTCAGGCGGAACTGGGCTGCGTCTCGGCCGAGGCCGAGACGCAGGTCGCCCTTGCGCTGAATCTCAGCCGGGCAGAGGTCCACGGTGTCGTCAGCTTTTACCACGACCTGAGCGAGCGGCCCGATCCGCGCCCCTGTGTCGAGATCTGCCGCGCCGAAGCATGCCAGGCGCGCGGGGCCGAGGCGCTGATGGACGCGGCGCGGGCAGCAGCCGGTGAGCGGGTGCGGCTCGCCGATGTCTATTGCCTCGGGCTGTGTTCGGTTGGCCCCAATGCGAAGCTGGGCGATGAGGTGCATGCGCGCCTCGATGCCGCCCGGCTCGCCAGCCTGATCGCCAGCGCATGACTTTCGTGCGGATCAGCGACGATGCACTCGCCATCGCCTGCGGGGCTAAGGAAGTGGCGCGCGCCTTCGAGGCGGCAGGTTGCACGGTCGAGCGGGTGTCCAGCTGGGGCATGCACTGGCTGGAGCCGCTCGTGGAAATCGACGGGCTGGGCTGGGGCCCGCTTGGACCGGGCGATGTCGCAGCTGTCCTGGATGGCACAAGCGCAAAGGCCATCGGCCGGATTTCCGATCATCCCTTCATCGCCCGCCAGCAGCGGCTGACATTCGCGCGGGCAGGGCGGACCCGTCCGCTAAGCCTTGAAGACTATGCCGCGACCGGGGGATGGGAAGGACTCAATCGCGCCCGCTCGCTGCCTCCTGCGCAAGTGGTTGAGGAAGTCATCGCGTCCGGCCTGCGCGGTCGTGGCGGGGCAGGCTTTCCAGCAGGCATCAAGTGGCGCACCGTCCTCGGCGCACCCGGCGAGCGCAAATATGTCGTCTGCAACGCCGACGAGGGCGACAGCGGAACCTTTGCCGACCGCATTCTGATGGAGGGTGATCCGTTCGCCCTGATCGAGGGCATGGCCATTGCCGCCCACGCAACCGGGGCGAAGCAAGGCTACATCTATGTGCGTAGCGAGTATCCGCACGCCATCGCCAAGCTTGAACGGGCGATTGCGCTGTGTGGCGGGATCATCTCGCCCCTGTCTCTCGAAGTCCGCGTCGGTGCTGGGGCCTATGTCTGCGGCGAGGAAACCTCGCTGCTCAACTCGCTGGAAGGCAAGCGCGGCGAGGTTCGCGCCAAGCCTCCGCTGCCCGCGCTCGAAGGCCTGTTCGGCTGCCCCACGGTGGTCAACAACGTGCTCACGCTGGCGGCGGTGCCGCAAATCTTGAGCACAGGCGGGGCAGGGGACTATGCGGCGCTCGGCCATGGCCGCTCGAAAGGCACCATGCCGATCCAGCTTGCCGGAAACATCAGGTATGGCGGCCTGTTTGAGGTGCCCTTCGGCATGTCGCTGCGCGAACTGGTCGAGGAGGTCGGCGGCGGCACGGCATCGGGTCGCCCGATCAAGGCGGTGCAGGTCGGCGGGCCGCTCGGCGCCTATATCCACCCAAGGGACTTCGACCTGCCGTTCGACTACGAGGCCTATGCCGAGCGCGGCGCGCTCATCGGGCACGGCGGCGTCACCGTGTTCGACGACCACGCCGACATGGGTACTATGGCGCAATTCGCGATGGAATTCTGCGCGGCGGAAAGCTGCGGCAAGTGCACGCCTTGCCGCATCGGCGCGGTGCGCGGGGCCGAACTGATCGAGCGCATCCGGGGCGGCGGTTCTCGTTCGCCCGACAGGGTCGAGGCGCTCCCCCAGATGCACAATGCTCCCAAACAGTCGCGCAGCCGTGAGGAGAACGTCGCCCTGCTGGAGGACCTGTGCGAGACGATGCGCGATGCCTCGCTTTGCGCGCTGGGCGGATTTACGCCCTTTCCGGTGCTCTCTGCCCTGCGGCAATGGCCCGAGGATTTCGAATGATCTTGGGTTGCGTGCTCGCAGGTGGGCAATCGAGCCGCTTCGGCAGCGACAAGGCGCTTGCCGAATTGCACGGTCACACCTTGCTTGCCCGCGCGGTCGATGCGTTGTCCGGCTGGTGCGAGCACGTTGTCGTCGTCGGACGCGAAACCGCGCCCGCGCCTTGCCTGCCGGATTGGCCCGCACCGGGCGGCGGCCCGCTCGGCGGGATCGCTGCGGCGCTGCATCTGGCGCGCGACGAAGGATACGAGGCAGTGCTGACCATGGGGGTCGATTCGCTGGGCTTGCCTGACGACCTGCCGGATCTGCTCTCGCCTGCCCCCGCCTATGTCGAAAGCCAGCCGGTCGTCGGACTGTGGCCTGCAAATGCTGCTGCGGCCATCGAAGCGGAACTCACCGGCTCGGGGCGTCGCTCGATGCTCGCCTTTGCTGCGGCAATCGGCGCACGCCCGGTGAATCTTTCGCAAAAACCTGCTAACATCAACACACCGGTCGATCTGGCCGAAGTGGAGAATCGCCGTGACCTATGAACGGCAGAAGGATTTCGGCACGCCTGAAGTGCTGGCCGAAACGCAAGTGACGCTCATCATTGACGGGCGCGAAGTGACTGTGCCTGCTGGAACCTCGGTGATGCGCGCGGCAGCCGAATGCGGAGGTTCGATCCCCAAGCTGTGCGCCACCGACAACATGAAGGCCTTCGGCTCGTGCCGCCTGTGCCTTGTCGAGATCGAAGGGCGCAAGGGCACGCCCGCCAGCTGCACCACGCCTGCCGAGCAGGGCATGGTGGTCGCCACCCAGACGCCGCGCCTCGAAAAGCTGCGGCGAGGGGTGATGGAGCTCTATATCTCCGATCACCCGCTTGATTGCCTGACCTGTTCGGCCAACAACGATTGCGAGCTTCAGGACCAGGCCGCCGCCGTGGGCCTGCGCGACGTGCGCTATGGCTATGAGGGCGCGGACCATCTCGGCGCGCCGGTCGACACCTCCAACCCCTATTTCGATTTCGACCCGAGCAAATGCATCGTCTGCTCGCGCTGCGTGCGCGCCTGCGATGAAGTGCAGGGCACCCTGGCGCTGACCATCGACGGGCGCGGCTTCGCCTCGATGGTGAGCGCAGGGCAGACCGGGGACGATTTCCTTTCCAGCGAATGCGTCTCGTGCGGCGCTTGCGTTCAGGCCTGCCCGACCGCGACGCTGCAGGAGAAGTCGGTCAAGGAAATCGGCAAGCCCGAACGCAGCGTGGTGACGACCTGCGCCTATTGCGGCGTCGGCTGCACGTTCCGCGCCGAAATGCGCGGCGAGCAACTGGTGCGCATGGTGCCGTGGAAGGACGGCAAGGCCAATCGCGGCCATTCCTGCGTCAAGGGTCGCTTCGCCTGGGGCTACGCCAATCACGCCGATCGCATCACCAGCCCGATGATACGCGAGACCATCCACGAACCTTGGCGCGAGGTCAGCTGGGACGAGGCGCTGGCTTACACGGCGGGCAAGCTCAACGCGATCAAGGCGCAGTATGGCGCTCGCGCGCTTGGCGGCATCACCTCGTCGCGCTGCACCAACGAAGAGACCTTCCTCGTGCAAAAGCTGGTGCGCGCCGGGTTCGGTTCGAACAATGTCGATACCTGCGCGCGGGTGTGCCACTCACCCACCGGCTACGGGCTAAAGACCACCTTCGGAACGTCGGCGGGAACGCAGGATTTCGATTCTGTGATGCAGGCCGATGTCATGCTGGTGATCGGCGCGAACCCGACCGACGCGCACCCGGTCTTCGCCAGCCGGATGAAGCGCCGCCTGCGGCAGGGCGCGAAGCTGATCGTCATCGATCCGCGCCGGATCGATCTTGTGCGCACGCCGCATGTCTCGGCAGAGCATCACCTAGCCCTGCGGCCCGGCACCAATGTCGCGGTGCTCACCGCCATGGCGCACGTTATCGTGACGGAGGGACTGGTCGACCAGGCCTTCGTCGCCGAACGCTGCGATGTCGACGCCTTCGAGGATTGGGCGCGCTTCGTTTCGGACGAACGCCACAGCCCGGAATTCCTGGCAGAGGTTACCGGCGTTCCTGCCACGACGCTGCGCGAAGCCGCCCGGCTTTACGCCAAGGGACCGAACTCCGCGATCTACTATGGCCTTGGCGTCACCGAACATTCGCAGGGTTCGAGCACCGTCATGGCCATCGCCAACCTTGCCATGGCGACCGGCAACATCGGTCGCCCCGGCGTCGGCGTGAATCCCCTGCGCGGCCAGAACAACGTGCAGGGCGCCTGCGACATGGGCAGCTTCCCGCACGAGCTTTCCGGCTACCGGCACATTTCCGATGGCGACACCCGCGCCCTGTTCGAGGCGGACTGGCAGGTTTCGCTCGACGACGATCCGGGGCTGCGCATTCCCAACATGCTCGACGCCGCGCTCGATGGCTCGTTCCGCGCGATCTACATCCAGGGCGAGGACATCCTGCAAAGCGATCCCGACACCCGGCATGTCGCGGCGGGGCTGGCCGCTATGGACTGCGTGATCGTCCACGACCTGTTCCTCAACGAGACCGCGAACTACGCGCATGTCTTCCTGCCCGGTTCGACCTTCCTCGAAAAGGACGGCACTTTCACCAATGCCGAGCGGCGCATCCAGCTGGTGCGCAAGGTGATGGAACCGGCGAACGGGCTCCAGGACTGGCAGGTGACGCAGGCGCTGGCGAACGCGATGGGGCTGGGCTGGACCTACACCCACCCGCGCGAGATCATGGACGAGATCGCGCGGCTGACGCCCAGCTTCGAAGGCGTTTCCTTCGAACGGCTCGATGAGCAGGGCTCGCTGCAATGGCCGGTCAACGAAGCCAATCCGGACGGTTCGCCAGTGATGCACGTCGACGGGTTCGTTCGCGGCAAGGGCCTGTTCGTCGTTACCGATTATGTGCCGACCGACGAGAAGACCGGGCTACGCTTCCCGCTGCTGCTGACGACCGGGCGCATCCTTTCGCAATACAATGTCGGCGCACAGACGCGCAGGACCGCGAACGTCGTGTGGCACGAGGAAGACGTGCTCGAAATCCATCCCGTCGATGCCGAGAACCGGGGCCTCAAGAGCGGCGACTGGGTGCGGCTCGCCAGCCGCAAGGGCGAGACGACGCTGCGCGCGAAGGTTACCGACAGGGTCGCGCCGGGCGTGGTCTATACCACCTTCCACCACCCCGAGACGCAGGCCAATGTCGTCACCACCGACTATTCCGACTGGGCGACCAATTGCCCCGAATACAAGGTGACCGCGGTCCAGGTTTCGCGGAGCAACGGGCCGAGTGACTGGCAGGAGAACTATGCCGAGCTGGCCGACCGCTCCCGGCGCATCGCGCCTGCCGAACCGGCGGAATAGTGCGATCATGGACACTGGCAAGCTTGCCTACATGGCCAACCAGATCGCGCGCAATTTCGCCGCACAAGGCGAGGATGAGGCGGTTGCCGCAACGCTCGATCACATCGCCAAGTTCTGGGATCCCGGGATGAAGGCCGGGATTCTGGAGCATGGGGGAGAGGGTCTGTCACCAATCGCGGCGCGGGCGATCTCGGCGCTGCGCGAGGGGTAGGCTTTCGTGCAGCGAATGGCTCCTGAGAAGGAGCGTCGCACGTCACAAGTCGCTTGAACCCGTGGTCCCGGTCAGCGATAAACCGGCCATGGCGCGATCTGGAGCGCTGGTGCGCTTTCTCGTCCAGCAGGAGGGCTTGAGGGATGAGTGGTCTGCAGGCGAGCATAACGGCAAGCGATCAGTCGCTTCGTCATTCGTCCACGCAAGCTACGCAGGTGGCCGATCCTCCAGCGGTATCACTTCTCGCGCAGTTTCGCCAAACAGGTTGGCTCCCTGCCCAACATCTCGCCGATGAGCAGACACTCGCCCACTTGCGGTCGCTCGACTTTGAAAATGCGTCCGTCACTCAAGCCAATGCTCGCAAGGCTTTGTGGCAGGCAGACCTGTGCACCAGAAACCTCGCCATGTCCCCGGCCTTGACCGATATACTCGAGGTTCTGTTCGAGGGCGCGGGCTATTACCTGTGGGGATCGCGCGTGATCGATCGTGATCCTGCCCAGTCTCACGACTGGCATTCGGACATCGAGACAGCGGGCGAAGGCTTCGTCTCCGTGTGGATCGGGATCGAGGGCACATGAATTCCGCCGAAGCGACCCTGCGATCAGCGCAAGACAAGCGTGAGGGCGGAGCACAATGAATCCATCAACAAACTTACCGGACCGTGCTGGTCGATCCTTGCCTTCTGGAACCTGCCTCTCAGACAACTACCGTGTGTCTGGCGAACAGCCAGCGACCATCCACTTTGACGAATTCGTCGAGATAGTTGCAGCATCCCGCGTGCTGGGTGCGTCCTTCCTCGTCGAGATTGGTCATCAGCATGTAGGAGCGCGAGCGGGCGCTTCCGGCGTGGCCTTCGATCGAGATCGTGGTGATGTGATGATACCACGGGCGGCCCGGCTTGGCGGCGAAGTAATCCGCAAACTCGCGCATTTCCGCTTCGCCCTTCACGGTGCGATAGCCGATGTCCATCTCCGCGTCGGGAATGAAGCAGGCGAGGAACGCTGCTGGATCGGTGCCGTCCATCGCATAGGCATAGCGGGCGAGCAGATCCATGATGGCGAGGCGGTCGTCGGCCGTCAGGGGACCGGAATCGGGGTCGCTCACAAGGCGACCGCTGTGCGCATCAGATTATCGGCGGGGACGAGGCAATAGCCGCCGCTCGGCGCGGTCTCTACCAGCCCTTCCAGCCCGGCGGTGTTGAGCTTGCCGCGCAGCCGCGAAACATGGACGGCGAGGCTGTTGGTCTCCGGCACGAAGCCCATGCGCCATACGTCCTTGACCAGCGATTCCTGGCTGACCGGGCGACCCGGCGTATCCGCCAGCCGCCACAGCAGCCCGAACTCGCGCGGGTGCAGGCCAAGCGCGCGCTCGTCGACGAAGGCTTCGCGCGCCAGCAGATCGAGGCTGAGGCGTCCAAGGCGGCGGTAGCGGGGCAGCGTGTCCTCAAGTTCGGCCAGACGCCGCGCCCGTGCATCGAGTTCGGGCAGCGCGATGTCGGCACCGGTCACTTCGCCAAAACCGAGCCGCAGCATCCGCGCGCGGTCGACCGCGTCGTCGACGCCGACCAGCAGCATCAGGCGGCGGGCAAGGCGTCCGTGGCGTGCTAGGAACTCCAGCCAAAGGCGCGGCGTCATTCCGCTGGCAAGGGCAACGCCCATGCATTCGTCGGTCTCGCGAGTGCAGTCCAGCAGGGTCCAGCCGCAATCCCGAAGATCGGGATGCGGGGGTATCGCGTTCGCGGTGAGCCAGCGAAACTCGCGCACTGAAGCCTGTTCCCCCTTCCCCTGTCACGGCGGATCCCGCGAGCGCGCGACTCGCGCGCCGGAGATTCACGACTCGTAGCAGGAATTGGAAGGTAACGAGACTCTCGTGCGAACTGCAATCAGGCAGCCGAACTATTTACGCCCATGCTGGACAGGTAGCGCTTGATATTGCGCGCCGCCTGGCGAAGCCGCTGTTCGTTTTCGACCATGGCGATCCGAACGAAACCTTCGCCTTCCTCGCCATAGCCAACGCCCGGCGCCACCGCGACTTCGGCCTGGGTGAGCAATTGTTTCGAAAATTCGAGACTGCCCATTTCCCGCAGTGCCGGGGGCAGGGGCGCCCATGCGAACATGCTGGCGCGGGGGCTGGGGATCTCCCAGCCGGCGCGGCCGAAAGCCTCGACCATCACGTCGCGCCGCTTGCGATAGAGCTCGCGGTTCATCTCGACGATGTCCTGCGGGCCGTTGAGCGCGGCCACGGCCGCTGCCTGGATCGGGGTGAAAGCTCCATAATCGATGTAACTCTTCACCCGGCTGAGCGCGGCGATCAGCTTGGTGTTGCCGACCGCAAAGCCCATGCGCCAACCGGCCATCGAATAGGTCTTCGACAGCGAGGTGAATTCCACCGCGACGTCCTTCGCGCCGGGAACCTCGAGAATCGAGCGGGTCGGGTTGCCGTCGTAATAGAGCTCGGAATAGGCGAGATCGGACAGGATCCAGATCTTGTTCTCGCGCGCCCAGGCCACCAGCTGCTCGTAGAATTCGATGCCCACGGTCTCCGCGGTCGGGTTCGAGGGATAGTTGACGATCAGCACGGTCGGGCGCGGCACGGTGAAATGCATCGCCCGCTCGAGCGCTTCCCAGTAGTGCTCGTCGGGTGTCGTCGGGACCGAACGGATCGAGGCGCCGGCAATGATGAAGCCGAAGGTGTGGATCGGATAGCAGGGGTTTGGCGCAAGGATCGTGTCGCCCGGCGCGGTGATCGCGGTGGCGAGGCTGGCAAGGCCTTCCTTCGAGCCCAGTGTGACCACGACCTCCTTGTTGGGATCCAGATCGACGCCGAAGCGGCGTGCGTAATAGTCCGATTGCGCCTTGCGCAGGCCGGGAATGCCCGCCGACTGCGAATAGCCATGGGCATTGGGATCCTGTGCCACCTCGCACAACTTGTCGATCACGTGCTGCGGCGGCGGCAGGTCGGGATTGCCCATGCCAAGGTCGATGATGTCCTTGCCCGCCTGGCGTGCTGCGTGCCGCATCGCGTTCACTTCGGCGATGACATAGGGCGGCAGGCGCTTCATGCGGTAGAATTCGTCTTCCATGACCTCTCGGCAATCTTTGTTCGGGTTGAATGAACGGCACCCTTGCCGCCCCGGCCCATGTAGGCGATAAACCGCTCATGGCAAACGGTCGATGCACGCCATCGACAGACGGGCTTTGCGGAGTCGACGAATTTCATGTCAGACAAACCGGGGACGGACCCCAGCCAACTGATCGGCGACCTCGTCAGGACACAATCCGAATTGGTCCAGTCGTTGTTCGGGCAGCTTTCCACCGGTCCCGTGGCGGGTGGCGAGGAACCCGCGTTCCATTGGGCGGCCATTGCCCGAAAGGTGCAGGACATGTGGCTCGATTTCCAGGTCGCCCAGGCCGGGAAGGCCCCGCCCGTGCCGCATTATTCCGATCCCGCGAACTGGATCGCGACGGCGCAAGAGGTGCTCGGCTCACTGCCGCTGTCCGATCCGGACCGTCAGAAGCAATTATGGTCTGACGGGCTCGATCTGTTCCAGACCGTGCTTGGCCAGTACGGCATCGGCCCCAGGGCGGACGAGGCCAAAGCGGCGGGCGATCAAGGCCCTGCCATGCCGCGCAGCGACCGCCGCTTTGCCGATCCGCTGTGGCGCAAGAACCCCTTCTTCGCCCTGCTGCACCAGACCTATCTGATGCTTTCGGACGAGTTGCAGTCAATGGCGGAGAACGCCGAGGGGCTTGAACCCGAGCGGCTCGCCCGGCTGCGGTTCGCGACGCGCGCCCTGACCGATGCGCTCAGCCCCGCAAATTTCACCCTGACCAATCCCGTGGCGCTTGCCCGCGCGGCCGAGACCGGCGGGCAGAGCGTGGTCGATGGGATGGACCACCTGCTCAAGGATCTCGCGCGCGGGCAATTGACCCATACCGCGCCCGATGCCTTCGAGATCGGCGTGAATATCGCCAACACGCCGGGCAAGGTGGTTTACGAAACGCCGCTGTTCCAACTGATCCAGTACACGCCGACGACGAAGAAGGTGCTCGAGACGCCGCTGGTCGTGTTCCCGCCGTGGATCAATCGCTTCTACATCCTCGATCTCAACGCCCGGAAGAGCTTTGTTCGCTGGGCCGTGGCCCAGGGCATCAGTGTGTTCATGGTCTCGTGGAAGTCTGCCGACGCCACGATGGCGGACATCACATGGGACGATTACATCGAAGCCCAGATCGAGGCGATCGGGCGGGTTTGCAGACGGCTCAAGGTGCCCAGCGTGCATGCGATCGGTTACTGCGTGGCGGGAACCACGTTGGCCGCAACGCTGGCGGTGATGGCGCGCAAGGGCATCGCCAACAAGGTTGCGAGCGCCACCTTCTTCACCGCGCAGGTGGACTTCGAGGAAGCGGGCGATCTGCTTCATTTCATCGATGACAGCCAGATCGAGATGCTGCGCGCTCTGGCGACCGACGGCTATGTCGACGGGCGCTATCTCGCGGCGACCTTCAACCTGTTGCGCGGCAACGAGTTGTTGTGGAACTATGTCGAGAATCACTATCTGAAGGGCGAGGACTACCCGGCCTTCGACCTGCTCCACTGGAACGGGGACTATACCAACCTGCCAGCGAAGTGGCACCGCGATTACCTGCGCGATCTTTACCGCGACAACCGGCTGATCGTGCCGGATTCGCTTCAGGCTTGCGGTGTGCCCATCGATCTCAGGCAGATAAGGACGCCTTGCTACATCCAGGCGGGCAAGGAAGATCACATCGCGCCCGCGCGCAGCGTGTGGAAACTGACCCGGCACCTGTCCGGGCCTTGGACCTTCCTGCTCGCCGGGTCCGGCCATATCGCGGGAGTGGTGAATCCGCCCGACGCGAACAAGTATCAATACTGGACCAACGATGGTCCTGCCGATTCGCTCGAAGCATTCGTCGCTGGCGCGAGCGAACATCCGGGCAGCTGGTGGCCGCACTGGCTTGAATGGCTGACGGCGCAGGATGCGCGCAAGGTGCCTGCCACCGGCAAGCGCGATCCGGGCGGGAAGGGCGACAAGGTGCTGGAGGATGCGCCGGGCCGTTACGTCATGACGCGCTAGAGGGTCGCATTAGAGCGCGAGGTCCTTGCGACGGGCTGCAGCAATTTATGTTGCAGTGCACAAAAATTGATTGACATCGTCGACGCGATGCTTATTGTGCAGTGCAACATGATTGGCGATCAATGCGCCCGACGAGGATATGTCGATGAGCGATGGTGATACAGCGAAGTCGGAGGCATCTGCCGAAAAGGCCTATGCCAAGGCTACGGAAGCGTTGCCTCCTGCGCTTGAGATTCCTTCGGTGAAGACCGAGCCAGAACCGGTTTCGGAAGCAGCAATTTCGCCGGCACCGGTCAGCGTTTCAAAGCCTGTCGCGAAGAGCAAGCCGGCTCCCGTCGCCAAGGCGAAGCCGGTGGCCAAGGCAAAACCGGTTGCGAAAGCAGTCGCTAAACCGGCACCGAAGGCAAAGAGCGTCGCCAAGCCAAAGCCGCGGGCGACTGTCGCCAGGACGAAGCAAAAGGCGACCAGGAAAGTTTTCGCTGCTGCTGCAGCGCCAAAAAATCCGACCACACCCATCAATGCCGCATTTGCGAAAACCAAGGAACAGACAATGACCATCAAGGACAAACTGACTGGCGGGATCGAAACCGTGATCGCCGATGCGCAGGCCAAGGCCAAGGAAGCCTTCCAGAAGAGCTCGTCGGCGTTTGGCGATTATGCCGAATTCACCAAGGGCAATGTCGAAGCTGTCGTCGAATCGGGCAAGATCCTCGTCGAAGGCCTCCAGGACATGGGCACCAACCTTGTCGCCGAAGGCCGTTCGGCTTTCGAGACGGCCACTGCCGACATGAAGGAAATGGCCGCTGCCAAGTCGCCGACCGACCTGTTCCAGCTGCAGAGCGAATTGCTGCGCAAGAGCTTCGACACTGCGGTGGCCTATGGCTCGAAGAACACCGAAGCGATGCTGAAGCTCGCCAGCGAATCGTTTGCGCCGATTTCCAGCCGCGTCAGCCTCGCGGTGGAGAAGGTTCGCGCAGCCGCGATCTGATTTTCCCGGATCGAAAAGTCCGTAACGGGGCCGGGTGGCTTGTCGCCATCCGGCCTTTCGTTTTTTGGTAATGCCTGATGTGCAAAGCCCGGGTCTTGTGAAGCGACCCCGGCTTGCGGTATTCTCATGTCATGAGTTCCGATTTTTCACTCGATCCTGTTTTCCGCATGGTCGACATGCCGCTGACCCTGCCTGCCCGGTCCGGGGACGATGACGGCGCTGGCTCCGGTCCGCCCGATGACGGCGAGGGCGAGGGCCAGGTTGGCGTCGCCACCAAGACTCGCACCAAGCCCAAGAAGCCGAGCCAGTTCAAGGTGCTCATGCTCAACGACGATTATACGCCGATGGAATTCGTCGTCATGGTGCTGAAGCGCTTCTTCGCCATGGACCTTGAACAGGCCACGCGCGTGATGCTTCACGTTCACCAGAAAGGCGTCGGTGTCTGCGGCATCTTCCCATACGAAATTGCCGAGACCAAGGTGAACCAGGTGATGGACTTCGCTCGCCAGAACCAGCACCCGCTGCAATGCACGCTGGAAAAGGCCTGAGTCTCTGATAAGCCACCCCTCACTACGGGGGAGAAGCAGATGCACACCGAAATCCTGATCCTGGCATGGGGCGCAGTGCTGCTTCTCGTCCACATCTTTGCCGCCGGTCACTACAAGACTATGCAATACGGAACCCAGTGGAACGTCGGTGCGCGAGATGAAGCGCTGCCGCCGCTCGAGCCGATTGCCGGGCGGCTGGTGCGCGCACAGGCCAACTATGCCGAGACCTTTCCCATCGCGATTATCGCCCTGCTCGGTGTTGTCCTTGCAGGCAGGACAAGCGACATGACGGCGCTTGGCGGCTGGATCTGGCTCGGCGCCCGCGCGCTCTATCTTCCGGTCTACTGGGCGGGGATCAAGGGGCTGCGCACCGCGATCTTCATGGTCAGCCTGGTCGGGCTTGTCATGGTTCTGTGGCCGTTGCTCGTCCCGTGAGCCTGTCCTTCCTCGTCCTTGCATTCTGGCTATATCGGCGCCGTGCCGCCGCCTTCAGCTGATCAGGACAGGCTCTAGGCCACGCTGGTACCGAACAGGCTGCCGATCGCATAGGTGGCCGCCATTGCCAGCACGCCCCAGAATGCGACGCGCATGATGCCCCTGACGGCAGGTGCACCGCCCGCCCGCGCACCTATCCCGCCCAGCAGCATCAGGAACAGCAGGGCGAAGACGGAGACGCCTACCGCCAGGCGGTCGAGCGGCAGCACTGTCGCGGCAAGCAAGGGCATGGCTGCGCCCACGGCAAAAGTCCCCGCGGAGGTCAGTGCCGCCTGGATCGGACGGGCGCGGGTCACTTCGGCGAGGCCGAGCTCGTCACGCGCATGGGCGCCAAGGGCTTAGCTCGCAGTCAGCGCTTCCGCCACTTGCCGGGCGAGAGGCTGGTCGAGCCCGCGCTCGACATAGACCTTGGTGAGCTCTTCGAGTTCGAATTCAGGCAGTTCGGCAAGCTCTGCGGCTTCCCTTTCGAGATCGGCCTTTTCGGTATCAGCCTGGCTGGAGACCGAGACATATTCACCGGCTGCCATCGACATTGCCCCGGCGACCAGCCCGGCCACTCCGGCAACCAGGATCGGCTGCTTGGTAATGGCAGCTGCGGCGACGCCAACGATCAGGCTCGCAGTCGAAACGATGCCGTCATTCGCGCCAAGGACTGCCGCTCGCAACCAGCCGATCCGTGCGACGGTATGCCGCTCGATAGCATTTGATGGTTCTGCCTGCATCTTCTGGCGCTCCCCTGTCGCGTTCGCTGTCCCGATGACGGTCGACTACCAAACTCTCAGGGACCAGTCAGCTTCGTTTATCGCTTTCGCCCTCGGCTCGCGGCGTTTATGGACGCAGCAATGCCCATCAAGATCGCCCCTGCGCAGTGAAATTCATCACCGCCATTGATCGATACATCTTCAGGCTCGTCCTGATGCCGATGCTTGGCATTTTCGTGCTCGCGGCTTCGCTGCTGATGCTCGACAAGATGCTGCGGCTGTTCGATTTCGTCGCGACCGAGGGTGGGCCGGTCGGCGTCGTGTTCAAGATGCTGGCAAACCTGCTGCCTGAATATGCCAGTCTCGCCATTCCGCTTGGCCTCATGCTCGGCATCCTGCTCGCTTTCCGCAAGCTTGCCGTATCGAGCGAGCTAGACGTCATGCGCGCCGTTGGCCTCAGCTACACGCGTCTGCTGCGCGTACCCTATCTGATCACGCTCGCGCTGGTCGTCGTGAACTTTGCCATTGTCGGCTACCTCCAGCCGCTGGCCCGCTACTATTACGAGCAGCTCAACTACGACCTGAAATCGGGCGCGCTCGGCGCTTCGATCAAGGTGGGCGAATTTACCACGCTCAAGGATCGGATGGCCCTGCGCATAGAGGAAAGCCAGGACGACGGCCGCCGCCTCGTTGGCATTTTCGCGCGCGTTACCGACAAGAAGGGGCAGGTCCTTTCCATCTCCGCCCAGGAAGGCCGCTTCCTCGCCCTGCGCAACAAGCCGGATACCATCGTGCTCCGCCTGATCGAGGGACAGATCGTGCAGGACGTGCCGGGCGACGAGCCGCGCGTGCTTTCCTTCTCGCGCCACGACTTGCCGATCGACCTGCCCGCTATCGAGCGTTTTCGCGAGCGCGGCGGCAAGAACCGGGAATATATCCTCCCAGAACTGCTGCGCATCGGCTGGAGCGACCAGAGCACGGCTGCAGAGCGCGCGGGCAGTCGCGCCTCGTTCAACTACCGCATGGTCGAGGTGATCATGATGCTGCTGTTGCCGCTGCTGGCGGTGGCGCTGGCAATTCCGCCCAAGCGGTCTACCTCGGCGCTCGGCCTGTTCGTCTCGATCGTGATGATCGTCGCCTATCACAAGATCAACCAGTACGGCGAGGATGTCGCCTCGCTGGGCAGGATCGATCCTGCCCTGGCGCTGTGGGGTCCGTTCGTGGTCTTCGCCGCGCTCATCTTCTTCATGTACTACCGCGTCGCCTATGTGCCCGGTGGGCAGGCCATCGGCTGGCTGGAAAAGTTCGCCAGCAATGCCGGCAAACGGTTGCGCTCACTGCTGCGCAAGCAGCGGGTGCTGCCTACCTTCGAACCCGATCCGATGCCGGCAGAGTAGCGCATGGCCAGAACAGTCGAACTCGAATTTTTCCCGTCGCGCACGCTGACTCTCTATCTGGCGCGCCTGTTCGTCACCCGCATCGTCGCGGTGCTGATCATGCTCGTGCTGGTGCTGATGATCCTCGACCTGCTTGGCGAAAGCGGCGACATCCTCGAATATCCCGGCAACGGCGAGGCGCAGCTGCTGCGCTATGTCTCGCTCCGGGTGCCGCAGCTGATCGCCCGCTTCCTGCCCTATTCGGTCCTTTTGGCAACGATCATCACGCTGGCGACGCTGAACCAGAATTCGGAAGTCATCTCGATGAAGGCGGCGGGCCTTTCCGCGCATCGGGTGCTGGCGCCGCTGATCCTCACCGCGCTGATCGTGGCCATGGCCAGCTTCCTGTTCAATGAGCGGATCGTCACGCGGGCGACGGCAACGCTGGAAGCATGGAAGGCGGTCGAATACGGGCCGGTGCCGCGTGCCTCGATGATGCGCGACAATGTCTATCTCTCCGATGGTTCGCACATCCTGACGGCGGCTGCGGTCACCGACGATGGCGAGACGATAAGGATGAGCCAGGTCACCTATTACCGGCGCAACAGCCGCGACATGATCGTCGAGCAAATTCGCGCACCGCGCGCCAGTTACGCCGCACCGGGCTGGAAGCTGGAGGAGGCGGTGCGTTTCGATGTTGCGGCAACGCGCAGTACGCGGCTGGCGAGCGTGGTTGTCGCGCCGGAGATCACGCCGGGGCAGGTGCGCATCAGCAAGGTCGATGCCGATGCGCAGGACATCGTGACCCTTTCGCGATCCATCGACGCGCTGCAGGCGGCGGGTCGGCGTACCAGCGAACTGGAGGCGGCATGGTGGCACAAGCTGTCGGGGCCGCTGTCCGCGGTGCTGATGCCCCTGCTTGGCGCGGTCGCCGCATTCGGGCTCGCGCGTTCGGGACAGCTGCTGATCCGCGCGGTGATCGGCATGGCGCTGGGCTTTGCCTATTTCGTTGTCGACAATGCCGCGCTCGCCATGGGCAATTTTGGCGGATACCCGCCGTTCATCGCCGCCTGGGCGCCTTTCCTGCTGTTCGCGCTGGTGGGCGAAACCGTGCTGATCCGCACCGAGGAATAAGGCTTCCTCAGCCCTGAAAATGGGCCGTGGCGCATCATTGCGCCTTGCGATAGTCTTTCGATGCGGGAGAGTCGCCATGAACAAGCTGATCATCGAAGTGCGGATGAACGAAACCGCGCGCAAGGATGCAAACCCCAACGTTCCATGGACGCCCGACGAGATCGTCGCCGACGCGGTCGCCTGCGCCGAGGCGGGCGCGGCCATCGTCCACTTTCACGGGCGCAATGCGGACGGCAGCGAGACGAGCGACCCCGAGGTTTACCGGCAGGTCGTCTCGGGCATCCGCGCCAAGTCCGACGTGCTCATCCATCCGACGCTCGGCCAGTTTTTCGGCGGCGCCACGCCGGACCAGCGCATGGCGCATATCAAGACGCTCGCCGAAGAGGGCCTCGCGCCCGACATGGCCCCGCTCGATACCGGCTCCAACAACATCGACATGTTCGACTGGCCGGCGGGCGAATTCATTGGCCAGGGCGCGGTCTATGTGAACACCGGCGCGAACCTGCGCTACATGGCTGGCCGCATGCGCGAATGGGGCATCAGGCCGCAACTGTGTTCGTGGTCGATCCCCAACTTGCGGCTGGCAGGCGCGTTCCTCGCTGCCGGTCTGGTGCCCGCGCCCGCCTTCGTCACCCTGGTGCTATCGGGCGGTGCGGGCATCATGGGCCACCCCGCCACCGAGGCGGGCCTGCGCGCCTATCTCGACAACATGCCCGGCAAAGCGATGCAATGGAGCGTGCTGTGCGGCGGGCAGGAAGTGTTCGACCTGTTGCCGATGATTGTCCGCGAAGGTGGGCACGTTTCGGCGGGGCTGGGCGATTGCCCCTATGCCTCGCTCGGCCAGCCGACCAACGCCGACATAGTCCGCGCGATTGCCAGGAAAGTGCGCGACATGGGGCGGGAAATTGCCACCCCCGAGGAGGCCCGCGCCATGTTGGGGGCAGAACCCACTAAGCACATGGCCGTGGCTTGAGCCAGAAGGGCGTCGGGCGAGGAGTGAGGGCAGGAGAATAGTGAGCCTATTTGTCAACCGAACGACGACGCCCGGCACCCTTCTGGCCAAGTCCTGTGGATGGGGCCATGCGGGCGAACTGTCGCGTCAAACCGCTAATCCGGGGTGCAAGCCCCGCATTGCGCGGTTTTCCTTGCATTTCATCCCGCATGGCAACCACCACGGCTCATGCGATTAGTGAGTTCTGCCCCTGAGCAAGCAGTTGCAGCCTGCCTGACACACACGACTAGACAAGAGAAACGGGAGAGAGACCGATGACCGTAGCCGAACTGATCGGCGGCAGCGGCAAGGTCTTCGGATCGGCCGGATTTCAGGACATTGCCATACTTGCCCAGCCAGGCAGGATCGAGTTCGACGGTTCCTTCAACCAGGGCGGGGATATCGTTCGCCTTCCCGGCAATGCATCCGATTGGCAGGTCGAGCTTTCAGGCTCGACGGTCGTGTTCGTGGATGGCAGCAGCGAGGTGCTGGTGCCGATCGGCGTTGCCGGAATGCCCATCGTTTTCGCCGATGGCCTGCGCGTGCTGAAGCTGAACCAGACCGCGCAGGCTGTCTCGATAGGTACCCAGGAAATTACCGACAATCCGGTCACGATTACCGCCCCCTCCCAAGCCAGCCCGTTGCCAAGCGGAGCAAACCCAGCCGCACAATTCCTGCTCCTGTTGAACGAATATGCTCTGGTCACGGCAAGCGGCAAGCTTTCCATATTCGGAACCAGGGCGACCGAGTCGGTTCACATGCAGTCAGGAAATGCCACGCTTGATGGTTCGTTCAACCAGGGTGGAGACACCCTGATTCTCGACCAGCCGGCAACGGCATTTGTCGCCAACCTGAGCGGGTCTGCCGTATTCCTCGACAGCGCCACCACCGACGTTCGCATTCCCATCGGAACCACCGGGATAGCCTTGCGGTTCGCCGATGGTCCCGATCGGATCCTTGTGCTCGATCCTGCCAGCGAGATCGTGACCATCGGCACGCAGACCATTGGCATCACGCCTGTCGCACTGGTTCCTTTTGCCTGACTTTACCTCGGCAACTGCCCGTCGTCGGCCTTGATCACCGTGCCGGTCACGAAACGCGAACTTGGCGAAACGAGGAACAGCAGCGTTGAATCGAGATCGTCGGGATAGCCCAGCCGCGCGCGCGGGAAGGCCTTGATGAAATCCTCGCCCCGCCGGTCGATCATGCCCTGCACCATTTCCGAGGCGATCGTGCCCGGCGCGATGCAGTTCACGTTGATGTGATAGGGCGCCCATTCCTTGGCCAGCACCTCGGTCATGCGCACCATGGCGCTCTTGGTCACCGAATAGAGCGATCCGGCGACCGTGCCAGTATAGAAGAACGCGCCGATCGAGGCGACATTGACGATCCATCCGGCCTCGCCCTTGCGCGCGATATGCCGCTTGGCGAATTCTGCGGAGAGCACCCACGGCCCGCGGAAATTGGTGTCGATCCCCTGGTCGATCTGTTCGAGCGACATGCGCGAAGCCCATCCCGCCGCGTTGACCCCGGCATTGTTGACGAGGATATCGACAGGGCCAAGCTCCGCCTCGATCTTGTCGTAGACTGCCGGGCCAGCCTCGACGTCCGAGACATCCAGCGCGACCGGCAGGACGGTGCCGCCAGCCTCGGTGATGATCCGCGCCAGTTCCTCCAGACGGTCGGTGCGGCGCGCGGCAATCGCCACTTTCGCGCCGCAGGCGGCGAGCACCTGCCCGAAGCGCCAGCCCAGGCCCGACGAGGCCCCGGTCACGAGCGCGACCCGACCCGTGAGGTCGGTGTCCATCTTGACTGGCGGATCGATTGCCAATGTCATCTGTCTATCTGCCCTTCCATTGCGGTGTTCGTTTCTCGGCCCGCGCGGACACGGCCTCGCGAAAATCCTCGCTGCGCCCTACCAGCAACTGCTGGCGGTTCTCGATCGCTATCGCGTGTTCGAGGCTGGGCGAATCGATCGCCATGTTGAGGCCTTCCTTGGTGAGCAGCAGGCCCATCGGCGTGGTCGCCAGCATGTCGTCGATATAGCCCTGCGCGGCTGCCTCAAGCTGGTCGTCGGGCACCACTTCGGAAACCAGCCCGACCGCGAGTGCGCGCCTGGCGTCGATGAAGCGGCCGGTCAGCATCAGTTCCGAAGCAACCGAGACGCCGACGAGGCGGGGCAGGAAATAGCTCGTCCCCATGTCGCAGGCGGAAAGGCCGATGCGGATGAAGGCGGCGTTCATCCGCGCGCTTTCACCCGCGATCCGGATGTCCGAGGCAAGCGCGAAGGCAAAGCCGCCGCCCGAGGCTGCGCCTTGGATCAGCGTGATGATTGGCTGCGGGCAGCGCCGCATCTCTATGTAGATTTCGGACATGGTGCCCTGCTGAGCGAGGCCGCGCCCGAACGGCGGGCTGGCCACGCCCTCGGCATGTTCCTTCAGGTCCATCCCCGCGCAGAAAGCCCGTCCTGCGCCGCGCAGGACGACGACGCGAACCTCGCGGTTTTCGCACAAGGCGCCGAAATAGTGCGAGAGTTCGGCGGTCATCGTGGTGTCGATGGCATTGAGCCGCTCTGGCCGGTTGAGCGTCACCCATTCGGCCGCGCCGCGCCGTTCGATTTCGAGCGTCTGGTAAGTCATGGCCCCTCCTGCGCTCCGCGCTATCGCGCAGGACAGCCGGTGTCCACAGTCAAGCAGTCCAGACCATCGGCAGAATCTTGTGGCGGCGCACCTGCAGGCTGTATTCCCATTGCGGCGGCATGGCCTCGTCGAGAGCCGGAAAGCTGTCGCGTTCGAGCATGGCGCTCAGCACGATCCGCGCCTCCATCCGGGCCAGAGCCGCGCCCACGCAAAGATGGATGCCGCGCCCGAAGGTCACGTGCTGGAGCTTGCGCCCGTAGTTGATCTCGCCGGGGTTCTCGAACTTGGCAGGGTCCCGGTTGGCCGCACCCCACATCATAAGCAGGGTCGAACCGGCGGGCAGGACGACGCCGCCAAGCTCGGTATCGCGCGGGACCGAGCGGAGATGGCTGCGAAACGGCGATTCGAGGCGCAGCGCTTCTTCGATGAAGGCGGGCACCTGCGCCGGATCGGATTTCAGCTTCGCCAGAATATCAGGGTTTTCAGCCAGGATGCGCACAGCATTGCCGAGCAGGCTGGAAGTCGATTCGCCGCCTGCCGAAAGCAGCGTCATCATGGTGGTAAGACCCTGATTGAGCGTGAACTGGCCCGAATCGATGGCGGACTTCACCGCATCGAGCAGGTGTTCGCTCTCGCCCCCGGCGCGACGGTTTAGCTGCTGGCTCATCCAGACCCGGATTTCCTCGTGGTTGAGCTGGATCTGGCCCATTTCCGCCAGGGTGCGTGCGGCAGAAGTCAGCTCGACCAGCTGAAAGGCGGTGCGGGTAAGCAAGGCATCTTTGCTGTCGGCAAAGCCGATCAGCATGGCGATGGCGCGGATCGGCACGGCAATGCCGATCTCCTGCATGAAATCGAAGCTGCCCATTTCCTGCGCGCGGTCGATGCAGGCGCGGGCATAGGCCGTTAGTTCACCCTCGATCAGCGCCATGCGCGCCGAAACGAATTTCGGGAAGATCATCTGCTTGTGGCGGGTGTGATCCGGTGGA
>JAURNJ010000154.1 GCA_030830245.1 Novosphingobium sp.
AAGGGTTCTACAACGAGATCAACGTCATCGCCCAGGTTCTGAGCTTTGACGGCGAGATCGAGCCCGATATTCTGGCGATGATCGCGGCTTCGGCTGCGCTGACCATTTCCGGCGTTCCCTTCATGGGCCCGATCGGCGCGTGCCGCGTGGGCTACGAGGACGGAGCCTATACGCTGAACCCTCGTCAGGATGTTGCTGCCGCAGGCGCGCTCGACCTGGCCGTTGCCGCCACCGGCAATGCCGTGATGATGGTTGAATCGCAGGCGCGCGAGCTTTCCGAAGAGATCATGCTCGGCGCGGTGATGTTCGCGCACGACGAGTGCAAGAAGGTCGCCAACCTGATCATCGACCTGGCCGAGAAGGCTGCGAAGGAGCCTTGGGAAATCAAGACCTCCGACAATTCGGCGATCAAGGACCAGCTCAAGAAGCTGATCGGCGCGGACATTGCCGCCGCCTACAAGCTGACCGACAAGTCGGCGCGCTCGAACGCACTCAACGCTGCGCGCGACAAGGCCAAGGAAGCCTTTGCCAGCGAGGACGCGCAGACCCAGATGGTCGCGATCAAGACGGTCAAGAAGGTCGAGGCCGACATCGTTCGTGGCGCGATCCTGAAGGACGGCCAGCGCATCGACGGTCGCACCACCACGCAGGTCCGCCCGATCGAGGCGATGGTCGGCTTCCTGCCGCGCACGCATGGCTCGGCGCTGTTCACCCGCGGCGAGACGCAGGCGATCTGCACGACCACCCTTGGCACCAAGGACAGCGAGCAGATGATCGACGGGCTGGAGGGTCTCTCCTACTCAAACTTCATGCTGCACTATAACTTCCCGCCCTATTCGGTTGGCGAGGTTGGCCGTTTCGGTGCACCTTCGCGGCGCGACACCGGCCATGGCAAGCTTGCCTGGCGCGCACTTCAGGCAGTGCTGCCGAGCAAGGAAGACTTCCCCTACACGATCCGCGTGGTCTCGGACATTACCGAGTCCAACGGTTCGTCCTCGATGGCGACGGTGTGCGGCGGCGCCCTGTCGATGATGGACGCAGGCGTGCCGATCACCCGGCCGGTTTCGGGCATCGCGATGGGTCTGATCCTCGAAGGCGAAGAGTTCACCGTGCTCTCCGACATCCTCGGCGACGAGGATCACCTCGGCGACATGGACTTCAAGGTGGCTGGTACGTCCGAAGGTATCACCACGATGCAGATGGACATCAAGGTTGCCGGCATCACCAAGGAAATCTTCTCGGCTGCGCTCAATCAGGCGAAGGAAGGCCGCGCGCACATCCTTGGCGAGATGACCAAGGCGCTGGGCACTGCCCGTACCGAGCTTTCGGCGCATGCCCCGCGTATCGAGACGATGCAGATCGACAAGTCGAAGATCCGCGACGTCATCGGCACCGGCGGCAAGGTGATCCGCGAGATCGTCGCCGAAACCGGCGCGAAGGTGGACATCGACGACGAGGGCCTGATCAAGATCAGCTCGTCCGACCTCGCTCAGATCGAAGCAGCGCGCGCGTGGATCGCGGGCATCGTCGAGGAAGCCGAAGTCGGCAAGATCTACGATGGCAAGGTCGTAAACATCGTCGATTTCGGGGCCTTCGTGAACTTCATGGGCGGCAAGGACGGCCTCGTCCACGTTTCCGAAATGAAGAACGAGCGCGTGGAAAAGCCCACGGACGTCGTCTCCGAAGGGATGGCGGTGAAGGTCAAGGTGCTCGAGATAGACCAGCGCGGCAAGGTTCGCCTGTCGATGCGCCTGGTTGATCAGGAAACCGGCGAAGAACTGGAAGACACCCGCCCGCCGCGCGAACCGCGCGAACCCAGGGGCGATCGCGGGGACCGGGGGGATCGCGGCGGCGACCGGCGTCCGCGTCGTGATGGCGACCGTGGCGGACGCGGCGGCGGTGGCGGTCGAGACCGCGACCGTGGCCCGCGTGGTGATCGCGACGGTGGCGGTGGCGGCAATCCCGACCACGTGCCGGCGTTCCTGAAGGACGACTAATTCCGGCGCGCGTTGATGCTAACGCATCTCGCGCCGGCTATGCTCAAGCGCCGCACGGGCTTATTGGCCTGTCCGTCGCAGGGTATCGAAAATTCGAAAGGGCCGCGGGAGCAATCCTGCGGCCCTTTTTGTTTGTCCCGTCCGGATGCCACGCTAGAGTTGCGCGATAGCTTCACCGGGAGAGAGACTTATGCGTGCCGCCGTATTCACCAGCGCGAGCGAGCCGCTAGCGCTTCGCGAGATCGAACGTCCCCGTCCCGGTGCGGGCGAGGTGGGCCTGCGGATCGCGCGCACGGGCATCTGTGGTTCGGACCTGCATGTGAAGGAGGGCGGAAATCCGGCCTTTGCCGGCGTGGTATTCGGACACGAGTTTGCTGGAGTGATCACCGAGTTGGGTGAAGGCGTCGAAGGCTGGCGGGTTGGCGAACGCGTAGTCTCGCTGCCGATCCACCATTGCGGGCAATGCGAGGCCTGCCGGCAGGACAAGATTGGGCTGTGCGAGCAGATCGTGTTCACCGGCTACTCGCATGATCACTGCGGCGGTTTTGCCGAATACAACGTCGTGCCCACCCATTCGCTGCACAGGGTGCCCGAGGGTGTGAGCTTCGATGCGGCTGCCATGGTCGAGCCGCTCTCTGTCTCGCGCCGCGCGGTATCGCGCACGCCCATCGGCAAGGACAGCGTCGTGCTGGTGATTGGCACCGGCCCGATCGGCGCCGGCGTGGTCCAGTTCGCCCGGATCGCTGGCGCTCGCACCGTCATCGTCTCGGAAATGGTGCCCGAACGGCGGGAGCTCGCCCTTGCCGTGGGTGCGGATGCGGTCGTCGATCCGGGAGCAGGGCCGCTGCTGGACCAGATCCTGGAAGTTGCCGGGCGGCGCCCGGACGTGATCTTCGAATGCGTCGGCGTGCCCGGTGTCATCCAACAGGCCATCGAGGTCGCGGCCTACGAAGCGACGATCATGGTTGTGGGCGTCTGCTTCGACAAGGATCACCTCTATCCCAACATGGCGGTTAAGCGCGAGCTGACGCTGGGCTTTTCGAACTGCTACACTCACGATGATTTCGCCGGAGTGCTCAAGGCAATGGCGAGCGGCGCGCTCGATCCATCAGCGATGCATACCGGTACGGTAGGTCTCGATGAATTGCCTGCCGCGTTCGAGGCGCTGATCGCGACCAAGTCCGGCTGCAAGACTCTGGTGGATCCTTCCGGCGGGGCGCTTTAGAGCCAGACCTTGGCCTCTCACCCCTTCGTTCGAAGTTTGCCGAGGTAATCCATCTTGCCGAT
>JAURNJ010000155.1 GCA_030830245.1 Novosphingobium sp.
ATCGCCTCGTTCGCGCCGCTGCCTTCGGCAACAGCGCGTGCCTCATCGTAGAACCAGCGGTCGGAAGTCTTGTGGCGCAGCCGCCAATCGCCCGGATCGACAGGCATGGGCAAGGCTCCGCAAACGACTGGCTGGGGCATTGCCCCTTCCGCCAGCGAGGCTGCTTCCAGCGAAGTCGCACCGCTTCGCGCCAGAAGCAGGCGAAGCCTGGCAGGCGCATCGAGATCGAAACACAGCGCCTGGATCGCATTGCGCAGGCCATGCCGGTCGAAGGCAAAGCCCAGTTCCGTCGCGCTTGCCTTCATCCGTTCGAGATGCAGTTCGAGCAGCGCCACGCCCGCTTCGGGCGTGAACGCCATGGTCTCGATAAGGTCGAACTGCGGTGCCATCATGTCAGCGCCCGATTGCCGCAGGAACGCGCCCTTGACCAGACATTCCCGCCATTCGGCCATCGATTGCGAATCCGCGACCACCGCCGAGCCTACGCCAAGCACCGCCGTGCCGCCCCCGCCCGGCCCGCCATTGCGATCCGGCGAGAGGCGAAGCGTGCGGATCGCCACATTGAATGCCGCGTCGCCATTTGCATCGATCCGTCCGATCGCCCCGCAATAGGGGCCGCGCGGGGAGCGTTCGACCTGGCCGATCAGTTCCATCGCCCGGATCTTGGGCACGCCGGTGATCGAGCCGCAGGGAAACAGCGCGCGCAGCATGTCGACCGCGCCCGTTTGCGGGGGCAGCTGACCAAGGACGGTGGTGACCATCTGGTGCACGGTGGGATAGGTCTCCACCGCGAAGGCGTTCTCGACGCGGACAGAGCCCGCCACGGCTACCCGCGACAGGTCGTTGCGCATGAGGTCAACGATCATCAGGTTTTCGGCGCGTTCCTTCGTCGAGGCAGCCAGTTCATCAGCAAAGGCAAGGTCTTCGGCTTCGCTTGCCCCGCGCGGGCGCGTGCCCTTCATCGGTTTGCACTTTGCCTCCCTTCCCTTGATGCTGAAGAACAGTTCGGGCGAAAAGCTGAGCAGCCAGTGCGTGCCATCGTGGATCACGCCTCCATAGCCCGCCTTGGCTGCCGGACGGATCGCGGCATAGAGCGACAGGGCATCGCCGCGCCATGATCCAGTCAGAGGCAGGGTCAGGTTGGCCTGATAGATATCGCCCGCATGGATCGCCTCGCGGATCGCGGCGAAAGCGCTGGTATATCCGCCGGGAGAAACCGAGGGATCGAGCGGACCGATGCCGGCTGGTCCTGCTCCGCCATTGTCCGCCAACCATTGCGGCATGGCGGCGGCAGGGATTGTCTCGTATTCCTCGAACGCACCGAACCACAGCAGGGGGCCATCCGCGCCGATGCGGGCAGGCGCCAGCGCGGCAAGTCGCGGCTCAAGGCACAACCCGGCCTCGTAGGTAAGGTATCCGGCCAGGTGCAGGCCTTTACCGGTCAGTTCGCGAAGGCGTTCCAGAGCGGGTTCCACGTCACTTGGACGACGGGCAACCACCAGCTCGACCGGCGCCGCATAGAGGCGCGCATCGGCGGCGACCCTCTCGCCATCGAGGTAACGCGCATCGTCGAGCAGGATGAAGGGTTCGGGCATTGCACTTCGTGACAGTCGCGCGGAAGCTGCGTCCTAGCCTCCCCGGCCCTGCCATGCAAAAAGTTAGACGGGCATCACGATCTCTGCCCTGAGACCACCTTCCGCGCGATTGGCCAGTTCGAGCCTGCCGCCATGCTGTTCGGCAATGGCGCGGGCCAATGCCAGGCCCAGCCCGGCGCCGCCAGTCGAAGAGTTTCGCGAAGGATCGCCGCGCGTGAACGGATCGGTCATGCGGCCAAGGTCCGCATCAGGAATGCCCGGTCCGCGATCGTCGACTCGCAGGCGCACGACCTGCCCGTCGCGCAGCAGCGAAACGGCTGCACCGCCGCCGTACCGCACTGCGTTGTCGACGAGATTGCGCAAGGCCCGCCGCAGCCATGTGGGCCGCAGCATGGCGACGATACGCTCGTTCGCATCGAGTTCGACCGGCTTGCCCATGTCCTCGTATTCCTCGACCACCGATGCGACCAGCGCCGAAAGTTCGGTGCGCTCGGGCGGATCGGTCGGCCTGCCGACGCGAGCCAGCGACAGGATATCGTCGAGCGAGCGGGCGATGTCCTCGATCGTGCCCGCCATTCGCGTTCGCTCGGCCTCGTCGGGAACCGATTCGACACGCACCCGAAGCGCTGCGAGCGGGGTCTTGAGATCGTGACCGATGGCGCCGAGCATCACGTCCTTCTCGTCGAGCATGGTAGCGATGCGCGCTTCCATGGCATTGTAGGCGTCGATCAGGCGGCGCAGGTCTTCGGGCCCCTCGGGCTCTATTCGCCCACCCGTATCGCGAGCGTGACGGGTTCGGGCAAATTCCTCCACCCGACCGGTCAGACTCGCCAGCGGACGGGTGATGCGGCGCATGACCAGCGTCACGGCCACCATCAGCACGGCATAGATCAGCGCGGTCTGGACCAGCAGCGGCCACAGGCGCTGATGCAAGGTGCCCGGCTGCCAGACTCGGGCGACGAGCCATTCCCTTTCGCCCTCCAGTCTCGCAGCGGCGATCATGACCGAGTGATCAAGTTGTTCGGGGGGCGGGGCACCGACGTAGGCGGCGCGGCGCGCGACGCGCTCCATGGCGAGCGGATCGTCACGAACGGCCCGATGAACCACTGCCACCTCGGCAACCGGCACGGCCCGCTCGCTGAGGATGCGTCGCAGCAGGGTTTCGGCCAGCTCATCCCGCTGCTCACCAGCACGAAGCGGCAGCCGATCCGACCGAATCAGGAAAAAGCCGCCATAGCCTGTGCTGTGGATGGCCGCTCCGCGCCGATCGCCCCTTCCGGGCACGTCCGTCGAGGTGGTATCTCCGCGCGCGGCCATGGTGATGCGAAAGGCTGCGGAATAGACGAAGTCGATCTCGCGCCGCTCGAACTGCGCGCGATAGACAAGGAACGACCCGAATACCTGCACGATGAGCAGCGCCAGCCCGACCGCGAGCATCAATTGCCCGGTCATGCTGCGCGGCCACAGCCGCATCAGTCAGCCGACCTCGCGACCCGGCGCACATCGGCAGCCAGCATGTAGCCGCCGCCCCACACAGTTTGCACCAGCTGCGGATTGCGGCTGTCGACCTCGATCTTGCGCCGCAGGCGGCTGATCTGGTTGTCGATGGCGCGATCGAAAAGGTGGGCCTCGCGGCCCTGGACCAGATCGAGTAGCCGGTCGCGGTCTAGCACCTGGCGAGGACGATCGAGCAAAGCCGTCAGCAGGCGGAATTCAGCCGAGGAAATCGGCACCACCGCCCCTTCCGGATCGGTCAGCCTGCGTTTGAGCGGATCGAGGTGCCAGCCATCGAACTCATAGGCATCGTCACCTTCGCTCGATGCGGTTGCACGGCCAGCGCGGCGCAGCACGGAGCGGATGCGCGCAACCAGCTCGCGCGGTTCGAAAGGCTTGACCACGTAGTCGTCCGCCCCGATTTCGAGGCCTACGATGCGATCGGTCGGCTCGCCCTTGGCGGTGAGCAGGATTACCGGAATGTCGCGCGCTTCCACCAGATGGCGGCACAAAGACAGGCCATCCTCGCCGGGCATCATGATATCGAGCAGGACGAGATCGGGCGCTTCGCTGCGCAGCAGGCTGCGAGCACGTGCAGCGCTATCCGCCTCCGTAACCGCAAACCCCTGGCGCGCGAGATATTCGGCCAGGGGTTCACGAAGGGTAGCTTCGTCATCGACGATCAGCAGCCGGGGCTCGTCCTCTTCGTCCATGACTACGTCGCCTGGCGTCTGCCTAGCTGTGCTCGCCGCCGTGCTTCATGGAGTGCCGGGTGTCGCGCATCTGGTCGCGCATGGCCTTGCGCTCTTCCGCGCTGATCTGGCCGTTTTTGTCGGCATCTGTCTTGTCGAAACGGGCAAGCGCCGCCGCAGTGAACTCAGCCTTGGAAACGCTGCCGTCCTTGTTGGCGTCAGCCATTCCCATCATCATGCCGCCGCCACGATGACCGCGCATGCCCATCTTGTGACCACCGTGGCCCATTCCGACATGCATGCCTTCGGGCTTGTGTGTCATGAACTCGTCGCGGCTGATCTGGCCGCTCTTGTCGGCGTCGAGCGCGGCGAACATCTTCGCACGATGCTCTGCCATGCGGGCCTCGCGATCGGCCGCGGTGAGAGCGCCGTCATTGTTGGCGTCCATCCTGGCAAATCGCGCCGCAGCGCCAGCCTCGGCCTCGGCCCGGCTGACCTGGCCATTGCCGTCAGTGTCGGCCTTCATGCCGCCGCCATGGTTGTGGGCAAAGGCGACCCCGCCGGTGGCCAGGGCAATGGCCGAAAGGCCAAGAATCAGGGGCTTCTTCATCGCATCAAACTCCGGTTAAGACCCCTGTTGCCCAAAAATTCGAAAGCCGCAGGACCCGGCGGAAGGGGGGAGGGGAACCTTGGCCCTGCGGCTTTCTTGTCCCCTATGTAGGAAGCGATTGTCGCTCGGATATGCCGCCAAACGGGTAATTTGTCGCAAATTGTCGCAATCTGGGACCGAGGTTCATGAGGCGGCAAGCATTATCAGCTGGCTGACGCGCACTGCGCCTCAAGCCATGTCAATGCATCGCCTTCGAGTTGCGGCCCGATCACCTCCAGAACGCGCGCGTGATAGGCGTTCCACCAATCGATCTCCTGCGCCGTCATGATAGACCAGTCGACTAGGGCACGCTCGATCGGCGCGAGCGTCAAGGTCTCGAAGCCCATCCATTCGCCCTCCGCGCCGGAGATTTCGCGCGGTTCGACCAGCAGCAGGTTTTCGATGCGGATGCCGTAACCGCCTGTCTTGTAATAGCCCGGCTCGTTGGAGAGGATCATGCCCGGCAACAGTTCCTGCTCGGTGCCGCCCTGCCCGCCGCCAGACTTGGCAATCCGCTGCGGCCCTTCGTGGACCGAGAGGAAGCTGCCGACGCCGTGGCCGGTGCCGTGGGCGTAATCCACTCCGCCCTGCCACAGGTGCTGGCGCGCCAGAACGTCGAGCTGGCTGCCCTTCGTGCCCTTGGGGAACACGGCTGTCGCCAGCGCGATATGACCTTTCAGGACGCGGGTATAACGATCCATGATTTCGGCTGACGGCGGCGCCTCGCCCGCAATCCAGACCGTACGGGTTATGTCGGTGGTGCCGTCTGGATACTGGCCACCGGAATCGACGAGGTAAACGCTGCCCGGCTCCAGCATGCGATTGGTTTCCTCGCTGACCCGGTAATGGACAATCGCGCCATTGGGTCCGCTGCCTGAAATGGTGTCGAAGGAAAGGTCGCGCAGTTCGCCGGTCGCAGCCCGGAAGCCATGAAGCTTTTCCGCCGCCGCCATTTCGTCCACCTTGCCGCCCGGCGCGTGGATGGAAAGCCAGTGGAGGAAGCGGGCCTCGGCCGCGCCGTCGCGAGCCTGGGCGGCACGGTGACCGGCCTGCTCGGCCGCGTTCTTGATCGCTTTGGGCAGGGCGCAGGGGTCTGGCCGTTCAGCCACCTCGGCCTTGGCATCCTCCAGCAGGCCGAACACGGCAGCAACGCACGAATCGGGATCGGCGGCAACGCGTTTGCCCGCCAGCGCGGCAAGCGCCGCCGCAAACTCGCTCGCCGGACGCAGCGTGACTGCATTGCCCAGATGGGCGCGCAGTTCCGGCGTGACCTTTTCCTCGGCCATGAACAGCTCGGCCTCGCCGCTGGCGTGGACAATCGCGTTCGCCAGCACGACCGGTGTACGCTCGATGTCGCTGCCACGAATGTTAAACAGCCAAGCGAGCGCATCGAGCGCACAGATCACCGCGGCATCGAGCTTTTCGGCCTCCAGCCACTTGCCCAGCTCGCCGCGCTTGTCGGCGCTCGAACGGCCCGCGTGGCTCTCATCGTGAACCAGTGCCGGGGCAGGCGAGGGCGCGGGCCGGTCAGCCCAGACCGCGTCGACTGGATTGCCCGCGACCGCGATCATTTGACCGCCACGCTTGACCAGCGCTTCGCCAGCCAGCTTGACCCAGCGCGTGGTGTGCAGCCACGGATCGTAGCCGATACGCGCGCCCTCTGGCGCATGTTCGCCAAGCCATTTGGCGACGCTGGTCTCGGGCACGCTTTCATAGGAATAGAGCGTGCCATCCACCTGATCGCGTACTTGCAGGGTATAGCGCCCGTCGACGAAGATCGCCGCTGCCGGTTCCCGCGTCGCATCGGTCAGCACGGCTGCTGTTCCCGCCGAGCCACCGAACCCGGTCAGCCAGGAGAGGCGCTGGGCATAGGCGCCGACATATTCGCTCATGTGCTCGTCGCTGATCGGCACGACAAAGCCATCGAGCTGCTGGCGCTTCAGTTCCTTGCGCATGGCGTCGAGCCGGGCCTCGTGGGTTTTCATCAACATTTCGTCTATTCCCTTTGTCCGCACATAGGTATCACCGCCCCGCTGTGCCAGCCAAGAGCCAGATTGCCGGATAGAGGTCTCGTGAACATATTGCGTATCGCGATCGTCGGTATCCTGCTCGCCGCCCTTGCCAGCCTGCCAGCCCGAGCCGAGGAACCCACACACTTGCCCAAGACAGCCCCCAGCGCGCCGCCAGTCGCGGCCAAGCGCGACCACAGCTTCACCCATCACGGCATTACCGTGACCGATCCGTACAACTGGCTGCGCGACAAGTCCTATCCCTCGGTCGACGATCCCGAGGTGCTTGCTCATCTCAATGCCGAGAATGCCTGGTTCGAGTCGCGCATGGCCTCCCAGAAGGACATGGTCGAAACGCTGTTTGCCGAGATGCGCGGACGCATCAAGGAAGCTGACAAGTCGGTACCGCAGAAGGACGGTGACTGGCTTTACTGGCGCGAATTCGAAGAAGGAGCTGAATACAGGAAATGGTGGCGCCGCCCTGTTGGCGCCCCTGCGGATGGCAGCGCCGATCAGCTGATCCTGGACGAAACGGCTCTGGCCAAAGGCCACAAGTATTTCCGGCTCGGCGCGCTGTCGGTCAGCCAGAATGGCAAGCTCCTTGCCTATTCGACGGATACAGACGGATCCGAGCGCTACACAGTGCGGATCAAGGACCTGGCCACGGGCCAGGTCCTTGGCGACGAGATCCCAGGGACCATGTCCTCGCTCGTCTGGGTCGCGGAGGACAAGGGCCTCGTCTATTCGCTCGCAAACGAGAACTGGCGCAGCGACAATGCGCGGCTGCACTGGCTGGGCAAGCCGGTTGCCAGCGATGTCGAACTCTATCGCGAGCCTGACGATGGCTTCGGCGTCGGTTCGGGCCTGTCGGCTGACGAAAAGTGGCTGGTGATCGCGACGGGCGATCATGAAACCAACGAAGTGCGGCTGGTGCCAGCCAGCGATCCCCTGGCCAAGCCCCTGCTGGTCCGCGCGCGCAAGGCGGGCCTCGAATATGCCGTCGATGTTCGGGGCGATACCCTGTTCGTCTACACCAATGACGAGCACGAGAATTTCCGGCTGGCAACCGCACCGCTGGCACGCCCTAGCGAGTGGACGACGCTGATCCCCGGATCGAATGAATTCTATCTCACCGGCTTTTCCCTGTTTCGCGATTTTTACGTGATCGAGGGTCGCCGCCACGGGCTCGACCAGATCGAGGTCCGCTATTACGACAATCTGGCGCGGATCGAGCCGATCACCTTTCCCGAGGCGAGCTACGTCGCTGGCCTCTCCGACAATCCCGAATATGCGGTGGAAACCTTGCGGCTGTCCTACGAATCGATGGTCAGCCCGGCGACGACTTACGAATACGATGTCGCGAAACGCTCGCTGGCGACGCTCAAGGTGCAGGAAATCCCGTCCGGCTACGACGCTTCGCAATACGTTACCGAGCGTCTCGAGATAAAGGCGCGCGGCGGCACCATGGTTCCGGTCAGCGTGGTGATGCGCAAGGACAGAAAACCGGGAGGGCCGCTGCACCTCTATGGCTACGGCGCCTATGGCACGGCCATCGACCCCGATTTTTCGACCACGCGGCTCTCGCTGGTCGATCGCGGCTTTGCCTATGCCATCGCCCACATTCGCGGCGGCGACGATCTGGGCCGGGCCTGGTACAAGGCGGGCAAGCTGGAACG